>CAMATH010000069.1 GCA_945860955.1 Planctomicrobium piriforme | reverse complement strand
AGCGACTGCGACCCCCGCACCCGAGACCGGATAATGGCAGCGGCCTGAGGCAACTTCTCCACCTCCGTAAACTCGCGCACTCAATCGACGCCTGCGACGAGCGCCGCCGGACCGCGCGCCGACCGCGGGGTTATTGAGCAGTTACATCTCGATTTGGTCGCTCCGATCGCGCCGGGCGGTACTTGAACGCGACGCGCGTTGCATGAGTGTCGACGTACGAAGAACGTTCGTCAACGTCGTGGCGTGGGACGTTGACGACAACGTTGTTATGCTGGCGCAATTGAGCTGCCGAGTTTCGTCTACTGGAAATGCGTCTTTTTCGACCTTCGCCCCAAACCCGGCGAAGCCGCCGGTCGCAACCCGACAGGGATGCAATAAAGTAGCCGGGGGTCGCAGCGCAGCGGAGACCCCCGGAAACGAGCGAAAAAAGCCTGCATCCTGAAGGGATGCCAGAAGCGTGATTTTTGTGATAGACTCCCAACCTCAGCCGGTTGTCAGAATCGAGCATCCGCGTGCCAGGGACCAGTTTCATGGGGTCAACATTTTCAAGCCTGCGAATCCACATTGTGTTCAGCACCAAGCTGAGAAAACCCTCACTGCATTCGAGTTGGCGCAGCGAATTACATAAGTATCTGGGAGGGACGACCAGAGGCTTGGGGGCCATCGCCGAGGCGGTTGGGGGTGTCGCCGACCATGTTCACCTCCTGGTCAGCTATCGACCCACTCTGACAATCTCCGATTTCGTGCGGGAATTGAAGAAGGCCTCTTCGACCTGGATCGCACAGAACCATGTTCCGGATTTCGCCTGGCAGGAGGGATATTCGGTATTCAGTGTCAGCGTTTCCCAGAAGCCGAAAGTCCGGCGATACATTGCCAATCAGGAAACACACCACGCGGGCTGGTCGTTCACTTCGGAATTGATCACCCTCCTGCGATACCACGAAATTGAGTTTGATCCGAAGTATCTTGATTGATGGAGTCGATCGGGCGTCTGGTTGGTGGCGAGTGTTTCGAAATCGAGAACGTGGCAACCAATCAAGGTTCTGGCATCCCGCCGGAATGCAATTCCTGATGCGAGGCTTCCCGGGGGTCTGCGCTTCGCTTCGACCCCCGGCTACTGGCTGGCATCCCTGTCGGGATGCTTCCGGCGGCTGCGCCGCGGCTGTCTTGATGCGGCCGCAGCTCTTTCGAACTCGCCATTTTCCCTTGATCGCGTGGTGCTGGGTTCGACCGCGACGCGCTGTTCTGCATCGCGCTGCGTGATGCTCAAACGCTATGGGCGTCTGCTTTCCGAAACCGTCCGTCGAAGTCGGGTCGTGGAACGCAAACGACGCCACTCTTAATCCGCCGCTACAGTGGACGGGGGGCAAACCTCAGTGGGCGGCAAAACGATCAACGATCAGAAATCATGGAATGCGGAATTGTCTCAAGAACCCGTCGATCGGGTCAACGATCCGGTGGACGATCGGGTGAAGCTCTCGCGATCGCCCCGCGCGATGGCGTATCTGTTGCAAACCCTCGGCGCTTCGTACACAGCGCGGCACAACCCAAACGCTGTGCCGGCCAAACGCGGCGCAGCCGCCGGCCGCATCCCGACAGGGATGCAATAGAGTAGCCGGGGGTCGCAGCGCAGCGGAGACCCCCGGATAGGGGCGAGAAAAGGACTGCATCCTGAAGGGATGCCAGAAGCGTCGTGCCGCGATACTCGTTGCCGCTCTGGTCTGACGGGCTGGCCGCCCCGTTAATCCAACCAACAACACCGATTGCAATTCAACGGTTCTGGCATCCCTCCAGGATGCTGTTCCGGTTCGGGCTTTCCGGGGGTCTGCGCTTCGCTTCGACCCCCGGCTACTGGCTGGCATCCCTATCGGGATGCGACCGGCGGCTGCGCCGCGTTTGTTTTGATGGCGCGACTGCGGTCACCTTGCATCGTCATTTCCACGTCGGGCCGTCACCAGGTCACCACGTCACCACGTCACCGCATTGCCACATCGCATCATCACATCACCGCATCGTCGTACTCGTCGTACTCGTCGACACCTCCCGGTCATCGTGCTTGTCGCACTGTTCGCCATAGCCAGAATCAACATCGCATCGCAAAATCGGATGCCGCAGTTTCGCGTCCCGAGTTCGACGCGAATCCTGACGAAACATCGTTACGTCCCGGCTCGCCGGGGCTTCGGCCCCCTCCGCTCCCGGGGCTGCCGCCCCTTCGCTACGGGGCCTGCGCTCCCAGCTTCACTCGCTTCCTCGCGCTCCGCGGATTCTAGCTCAGCGTCCCGAACTAGGGCCACACGGAAGCCCAGGTCGCTGCTGCGGTGGTCGGGCGAGTGCCAGTCCCGGTACGCCGACCGGCAGTTCCCGGCGGAGTTCCTCCAGCCCCCGCCTCGGGACACCCGGGACGAGCCCTGAATGGCACCAGGCGGATCCAGAATCTGACCGCTATCGTACGCGCCGTACCAGTCGGCGCACCATTCCCACACATTGCCGTGCATGTCGTACAGTCCCCACGGGTTTTCGTGGTCGCGGGCGTCGAGACTCTCGCGCAGTGTGTGCGTACACGAATTCGAGTTGTCTGTGAACCACGCATGCCGCGCCAAGTCTTGCTCTCGCACGCCAAACCAGAACGGGGTCTCTTTCGCGGTCGGGTTTTCGTTCGCCCGACTCGCCGCCTCCCACTGCGCCCCTGTGGGTAGCCGGTATTCAGGCCCCAGCCAGCGGCAAAACATCGCCGCGCCATACCAGTTGACATGCTCGACTGGACGATTCGCTTCAGGAAAACCAGATTTATGGCTAGGGTCGAACAGTCCGAACTCGGCATTCGTCACGACGAATTTGCGCAGCCAGAACGGCGAGATCTGCACCCGGTCCGGACGTTCGCCTCGAAATGAGGAACTCGAACCGGTCGGCGGAATCCGCCGGTACTCTCTGTGCGGCGTCTTGTTCTTCAATTTCCCGTCCGGTCGGTCGCGGTCGAAATCGAATCGCAACGCCAGTGCCACAGGATTGCCTGCGTCGCACAATCCCGAAAACTCCTGCCGGAACTTTGTGATCACATCGCTGCTGCCACGCAGGGGCTTCCTCGCAGATCCCTCCGGATCCGATTCCGGTTCCAGCCACGTTTCCCAAGCCTGCCACATCAGTTCATACGGCCGGCACTGCTGGTGGCGAGGGCGCTCAAACAACAGACTCAATGTTTGCAGCGCGGTCGCAGGTCGGTACGCCCCGAGCGGCATTTCAATCACCTGGCGCCAGCAGTTGCTGCCCCACTCGCGGTCGCCCACGAAGTCGATTGCGCCGCAATCTCCCGCCCCGGAAACCGTCGCTCGCAAATCGATCGGTGTCGCGTGATTCATCAGATAGTGGGCGGCATACCACTCCATCGCCTTCCGGTCACGGAAACTGCGACACTCCCCATTAAACGCATCAATATCTCCCCGATGGGTCACTTCGATTTCTTCCAGCAGCGTCGCAGCCCAGTTCCAACGTTCGACGGCGGCTTCCATTGCCTGCGCATTGTCGCGATATGTCGTGGAATCGTTCGCCGACCGACTCGCCAGAAAGCGTTGCCTTGCGCGCTCACAAAACGCGTCGACCGTCGACACACCGGGTGGATCTTCGTCGCGGCTGGTGCTGGCGTCGACACTGGCGTTCCAGTTTTCTTCCAACATCATCTGAAACGCGAGAACTCCACAAACCGCTCGCAATTCGCGAAGTTTTTCGTCGAACCGTTGCGGTTCGCCGGGCAACGGCGTCAGCGACGTCAGCCGGCCCGCCTGCTTCTCCTCGGACTTGCGCCGATCTTCGTGGTGCCGAATCGCCCGTTCGAGCAGGATGGTCGAAACCTGTTCATGCAATTGCCCGGTGGTGGCGATGCGCGAGACATTCGGTTCCGTCGCGCCAGTCTTTGCCAAGTCGGCTGCCGCATCCCCGCCGACTGAGAGTCCTTGCTCCAGCAGCAGCCGAATCTCGCGGAGATGCAGTGGCAAACCGAGTTCATTCGCGACCGCTTGTCGCGGTTGACAGATCCAATCCAGGGGTTTCACGGAATTGTCCCTAAAAAATGGTGCCTTAGCCAAATCCCGAAAATAGAAGTCTTGTTGCGATTCGCTGAACCGCTCCAGTCGCAATCGGGGCGTCTCGCGCGGAAGGCGGGATTCAAACTCGCGAATCGCATACGCGCGTCCCGTCAGAAACCAGACACAACTCGCTTCGTCACGCGACGGTTCATCGGTATTCAACCCGCTGGCAATGCGCGAGGTGGCAAACTCGCGATCAGCGCGGGTCATCTGGTCGAATCCGTCGAGAAACACCACGACCCGGCGCTCGGCGAGCGCGGCGTCGACTTCGTCTTCTGCCGCTGCCTGAGTCACCGCGTCTTCGTCACCATTCGTCGGCGACTTGCCGCGTTGGAGTTCCCGCAGCAACTCCGCGACCAGCATGTCGCGCACCCCCATTGGATGCGTCTCGCCCGCGTGGTCTGGTCCCGTCCCCGTCGAGCGTGGCCAACGTCCCTCCAGTCGCACCACGAGCGGCGGGCGTCCGTGAAACCAATCGCGCACGCTTTGCGGCGAAATCAACAATTCGAAGCACTTGTACGTGAACGCGGTCTTCCCCATGCCGGCGTCGTCGTGGAGAACCACCAGCCGTTTGTCGATCAGCGTCGCCAGCATGGATCGCGCGGGGGGCTCCCCTTCGCCGGGAATCGCAGTGCGCCGACCTTCCTGTCGCGAGACTTTGTCGGCTGGTTGTTGCCAGCACAGGCCCGGCCAGACGTAGCAATCCAACCGCAGAATATCGAGGCGACGAATTCGTGCTTCGAGAACCGGGTCGAGCGGAGTGGCGCGTGTGGCGGGGGGGCGCTTGGCGGGTGGTAGATTGGCGTTCGTGAAGAGCTTTCGCCAGTTGTCGCAGTATTGGGAGATCAGCCGGTCGCTGGGTTGGCGGCTTTCCGGGAGGCGAACGGAATGGCGAGTTTCCGGTTGGTCTGTGAATCCGAAGTCGTGATGGTCGTCCGTAGCGCCCTGATCCGCGTCATTGTGAACATCCTCGGGTTCGCGGCGTGGTCGAGCAGACTGCCCCGATTTCGATTGATCAAAATACCGCTCAAACTCCTCGGGTGTGAGTTTGCTGTCGTCAAACAATGCATCAACGGAGAGTCGATTGTTACTCAGTTCGGCGATCGCAGCGCGAAGTTTTTCAAGATTGGAGGGATTCAAGGCGATCGGCGTCAATTTGGAGCCACTGAGTTTCTGTTTCTGGAACTTCCGCCACTTGTTCGTCCATTCCTTGATCGTTCTTTGGCTGATTCCATGTTGACTGATCAATGTCGACTCAAAATTGCGAATGAGAAAATTGATCTTCTCTCCGTCAATGCTCTCGCGATTCATGGACACAACTCAGTGGCTGGAATTGGGGAACAGGCGTGGCAATCCGATTCGTCAGCGGAGTGACTTTCGGCATACGATTGCCTCATCACGATTTGCGGACGCATCGTAACGCGGCGGGTGGGTTGGTGTGAATTGTGCGAGGGATGTCGTTGCCGTCGCGGTGCGTCGGTTGTCCAGCAAAACCGTTCAACTCGACCCATACGCAATTCATCGCGGCGCAGCCGCCGGCTGCATCCCGACAGGGATGCAATACAGTAGCCGGGGGTCGCAGCGCAGCGAAGACCCCCGGAAAGGGGTGAGAAAAAGTCTGCATCCCGGAGGGATGCCAGAAGCGTCACGCCGCGATCCTCGTTGCCGCACAGATCCCGCCGGGATGGCCGGCTCGCTGGTATCCGCAACAACACCGATTGCGATGGATCGGTTCTGGCATCCCTCCGGGATGCAGTTCCTGAAACGCGGCTTCCCGGGGGTCTGCGCTGCGCTTCGACCCCCGGCTACTGGCTGGCATCCCTATCGGGATGCGACTGGCGGCTGCGCCGCGTTTGTTTCGATGCCGCGGGTTTGCATTGATCCCTCCGCGTTTGTTTTGAATTGCCGTTCCTGCCGATTTCGGTCTATTCCTGTCCACTTTTCGCCGGTTGTCGCACAACTTTCTGGTACTTCCAGCATCTAATTGCCACACGGCTGAAAGGCGATTGAACCTTCAAAACAAGCGTCCAGAATGGGGTTGTCGCTCGAACGACGGCACTTGCCAAATCGTGACAGCGGTTCATCTCTCAGTTCTGTTTTTGGAGTACGCGTGATGATCATGTCAACCACAACCACACATGGCCGCACCCACGGCACGATCGCAAAACGATCGCTTTCGGACGCCGAGCGAGATCGGCTGCACGGTGCCTACCAGCACGTGAATTTCCCCCACGGACCGCGCGGCGACCACGACAAGTTTGTCGCCGTCGCGCTGCGGTGGTTCCTGAGGTTCGCCCCGCTGTGGCTGATCGAAGAGATCATCCGCTGGCACTCCGACCGCAGTGGTCCCGGGGTGCTGGTGATCGACAACCTGGGTGTCGAGGCGACGCTTCCCCCGACGCCAATCGACGGCCGACGCAGCCCCGACAAGGTCACGAGTCTCAGCGAAATGGTCCTCGTCGCCGTGGGGACGATGCTCGGTCAGGTGTTTTCGTTCACCCACGAGCGCAACGGAGACCTGGTGACCGACCTCACCCCGGTCCAAGGCAAAGAATCCGCCCTCACCAATGAGGGGGCGGCCGGCCTGGGCTGGCACACGGAACACGCGGCGACCGGCCTTCTGCTGGGGCCGACTGTCAACATCGTTGACTATCTCGCGTTCCTGGGTTTGCGTCCCGATCACGCCCGGATCTCAAAGACCGTGGTGGCCGACATTCGCGACGCGCTCCCGCTGCTCGGCCGGGAGACAATCGATGCCCTGCGAGCCCCGATCTACCGGCTTCGGCCGCCGCTTCTGGTGCGGCAGAAGCTGCCGGTCGAGCGGCAGTCGATCGACCGGGTCCCGGTGCTGACCGGGCCGGAAATGTGTCCAGAGGTCCGGGTCGCCCTCTACGGTGACATGACCGAGGGAATGACCCCGGAGGCCGACCGGGCGTTGGTCGACCTGTCGGTGGCCCTCGACGCCGTGCAGCGGGGGCTGGCGACGGTTTCTGGTCGACTCGCACTGGTGGACAACCGCACCGTATTGCACGGTCGTGCGCCGTTCACGCCGCGGTTCGATGGCAATGACCGCTGGCTGATGCGGGCGATGGTCACCTCGAGCCTGCGTCCGATGCAGGCGTGGCAGCGGGATTCGACCCGCGTGCTGACGCCGATGCCGTAGCAGTCGCGAAGGCCTGGGATTTTGCGGATTGGCTCATGGCGGTCTCGGCAACGAACCGCCGGGGCCAATCCGTTTTTTGTTGGCTCCTCACCGGACGACGCGGGGAGTTTTCAGGCTGCGATTCTCAGCGACTTTGGGAGTTCTAAGGTGTGGCGTTGCCCCGCGGAACGCTTCGAAATGGACAACGAACTCGCCGGGGTTGTTTGTGGCCGCGAATTTGCCGCCGAACTGGACAACCTCGAATCCGACACAGCCGAAGGGCTGGTCATTATGGCCTTGCGAATCCGCGACCCGGAAGTTCGCGCGCGGGTAGTTCACCGCCTGGTCAATCTGCCGGGCCATCGCGTCACCGCGACGCTGTTTGAGATCACCACGGGCGACTGGGATCCTGGGCTTTGGGAGGAGGAGTTGCTCTGGCTGAGGGATCTGCTCGAAGACAGCGACGATTCCATCATTCTGTGGCGGTTTTCCAAGGGGCGCTACACTCGATTCACTCTCCGGTGAGCTGGAAGAACCACCGATGCGAGTTCCAACTGTTCAAGCCGCACCGGAATGAACGTTTGGATCAACGAAACGTCAGCAACAATCACAGGTCACACCAACAACCATTGGACGCTGGACCCATGCCTCCAAAATCCCAGGGGGGGCTGGGGGGGGCAGATTCCCGCCCCCAGCTCTTGCCCAACGTAATGGCTATTGGTTCACTCGATGTGGGCAACCATTCCCATTGCGAGCCGTCGTTGAACTCGAATTTATTGAGGCGTCTTCAGAATTCTGTGCGCTTGGCAACTTCGATTGCGTTTCCATGTAAGACAATGTCCCGCTCTCACATCAAGGAGCATACTCATGCACGCGGAACTCGCGGAAATCGGAGACGACGGCTCCAGCGATCTATACTTCGCGCGGCGGAAAACGAGACATTTTCGGGGAGCCGCGCTCGTGAGGAAGCGGGATTTTGAGTTCCATTAAAATGTCTCAACGAGGGCCGCGCGAAGTATAACGTCGGCCACTCGCCGAATAGTTCGGTCAACGTTGTGGGCCGCCCCCAGTACGTCTCTCGACCGCCGCACGCACAGCGGGCCGCGCATTTAGAAAATGCGGGCTACGGTGCGGGAATCGTCCGTCGAGCAGCGACCGAAACAACGTAGGCGGCACTCTCTGAGTGCCTGCCCCGATGTGCGCCCGATGCGAAAAAACGCGCCCTTGGGCCATGCGAACGACCCGGGGCGCAGCCGCTTCGGCAATACGTTTCTACCTCGCACGGCGGAAAACGAGACAATTTCGGGGAGCCGCGCCCGTGAGGATTCGGGAGTTTGAACTCTATCAAAATGTCTCAACGTGGACCGCGCGAAGTACAATAAACTGATTCACGGCACAGTGGAGTACAAATACAAGTCACAGTCCCCGGCTCGTGTCGAAACGACAACCAGCCGTTTGCCGTCCGGATGCCAAGCGGGAAAGTCGTCGCGGTCGGGGTTGCGGGTGATGTTGCGAGGGTTCGAGCCATCCGCATCCATCACGTAGATCTCGCTGTCGCCATCGCGGACTGTGACGAACGCGATTTGCCGGCCGTCGGGGGACCAGGCGGGACGCATGTCGCGCCCCGGACTGTGGGTCAGTCGGCGTGGTTCGCCTCCGTCGGCGGACATGACGTAGATTTCAAAGTCCCCCTCCCGGCTCGATCCGAACGCGATTTGCTTGCCGTCAGGTGAATACGCCGGCCAGCTATTGGTTCCCGCCGAGCGTGTCAGCAGCCGCAGGTCTTCTCCATGTCGATTGACAGTGGCGATTTGATGCCCCTGCGCGTCGGAGAGTCCAAATACCACCCGACTGCCGGCAGGTGAGAACGACGGATTGCGAGCGGTGGCCCGGGCGTCGCGCGGCCGGTATTCGACGCTCTTGTTATTCGCAACATCCTGAATCACCAGCACAAGCTGCGGACTCCCGGACGACATGGCGTAACAGTGCCAGAGTCCGTCCGGGGTGAAGGCGGGCTCAAATTGGTGAGAAGTGACGCTGGGATGCAGCCTCTCGCTCGATTCGTCTGCCAGTTTCCATCGCCGGAGGGCCACAAGATTGGGGGTTTCGTGGGTGGCGAACACCACTGTGCGTCCCTCGTCAACGAACACGGGGGAGAATTTGAGTGTGCCGTCGCGCGTCAGTCGCTCCGGCTCGCCGGCGTGGACCGAGAGTGGCGCGAGCGTGAGCGCACACAACCAGAGCCACAACCTCAAGTGCCGCGCCTTAAAGAATTTTCGCATCGGATGTTACACCAGTTCGCCAATCACGCGGCCATCGCGCAGCACACCCAACGACGCCCTCGTTTCGGTGGTGATGCCGAACTGTTCGAGCAGGGTTGTTCCCACCATGGCGGGAGTGACCGGGTTGGTGACGGGATATTCGCCGCGCGGGTCGCTTTCGCCAATCACGCGACCCGGCTGAATCCCCGCCCCCGCCCAGAGCGAGAAGTAGCATTGGTGCCAGTGATCGCGCGAACCAATTGAGTTGATCCGTGGTGTGCGACCAAATTCCCCCAGGCAGACCACCAGTGTCGTCTTGAGCAGTCCGCGGGTTTCCAGATCGTCGAGCAGAGTCGACAAGACTTGGTCGAGCAGCGGACCATGCCAGTCGGCGAGAAGTCCGAAGTTGTCGGCGTGGGTGTCCCAACCGTAGTCGGAAAACGGATATAGCACTTCGACAAACTGGCTCCAGTTGACTTGCACATAGGGGACGCCCGACTCAACCAGTCGCCGGCCCAACAAACAACTCTGTCCCACCGATGTCTTCCCGTACGCCCGGCGAACCGCGTCCGTTTCCCGCGAAAGATCAAACGCCGACCGGGCGTCGCCCGAAGTCAGGAGCGCGTGGGCCTGTTCATTGAGATTGTCCCATTGAGCGAACCGGGTCGAATCGATTTCCCGACGGGCTGTGTCGAGTCCGGCGAGTACCAGCCGACGATCGCTGAGGCGCGTCGGACTGAGTCCATCGAACAGTTTCAGACTGGGAATCTCCACTTCCCCACGGTCCGAACAACTGAGCATGAACGGATCGTACGCCTGTCCCCACACGCCGCCCCCGTAGCCCAGCATGGGGCCCCTGCCATCCCCAATCGGTCCCCGCGCCAGCGAGACAAATGACGGCATCGTCTGCGAGCCGCGGTGTTTGACGATGATCGAGCCGAAATTGGGCTGATACCCGGCGGAGGCGGGGGGAGCCCCGGTCAGACCGATCGACTCGGCGATCAGATGATCGCCGTCGAAATTCACGTTGGTGCGGACGAGTGAAAAGCGATCGCTACGAGCGGCCAAGCGCGGGAGCAGCTCGGTGAACTGGACGCCGGGAGTGCGAGTGGAGATGGTTGAAAAGGGACCGCGAAACTCGGCAGGAGCTTTGGGTTTTGGGTCGAACAAGTCCAGGTGGCTGGGACCGCCCCCCAGCCAGAACACGAGAATCGACTTTGCGGGGGCCGAGGAGGATTGCGCGACGGCGGGGCTGTGCCCAGCGACAGCGGCCAGGATGGGAGCGGTCAAACCCGCCTGGACGAAGGCGCGCCGGGACATCGGCCGGCAACGGGTCGACTGAAACGAACCAACCTCGAGCATGGCGCGCTCCGCGCGGAGAAGTGTGGCAGGACCAAGCATGCTGATTGTATCGGCGTCGGTCGATCTGTGACAATATGCCGGCAGCGCCGGTTTTGCGTTCCCACCAGTGTTTCGGTATGGTGGCCCGACCCGCCCCATGTCCCGTGCCCGAAACCCTGTCGATCCGGTAGAATGACCGCAGATTCCTCGAATCCCCTGGAGCCCGCCCCGTTGGTTGGGGTGATCATGGGCAGCACCTCCGATTGGGAGACGATGCGGCACGCTTCCGACACGCTCAAGCGATTTGATGTGGCGCACGAGTGCCGCGTGGTCTCGGCGCATCGCACTCCCGATTGGATGCGGGACTATGCCCAGTCGGCCGAAACAAGGGGATTGCAGATTCTGATCGCTGGTGCCGGCGGGGCCGCCCATCTTCCAGGAATGACCGCGTCGTTCACGCTGCTTCCGGTGCTGGGGGTTCCGGTTCAAAGTCACGCGTTGCAGGGACTCGACTCGCTGTTGTCGATTGTCCAGATGCCGGGCGGGGTTCCCGTAGGGACGATGGCGATTGGCAGGGCGGGGGCGACCAACGCGGCGTTGCTGGCGGTGAGGATGCTCGCGACCACGCGACCAGAATTGCGGGAGAAATTGCGACAATTCCACGAAGAACAGACGCAGAGCGTTTTGGAGGCGAAGCTGCCATGAAGTACGACAGCGCTCCCATTCTGCCCGGCTCGACCATTGGCGTCCTGGGAAGTGGTCAACTGGGCCGGATGTTCGCGATTGCCGCCCGGCGGATGGGGTACCGTGTCCATACCTTCTCTCCCGACAGCGACACTCCGACCGGGCAGGTGGCGGACCGCGAAGTGACCGCGTCGTATGACGACCTGGACGCGGTTCGCGAGTTCGCCAGCCAGGTATCGGTCGTGACGTTTGAATTCGAAAACGTGCCCGCAGCGACGGCGGCGGCAGCCGGGGCGCACGCGCCCGTCCGTCCCAGTGGCGAAGTGCTGCACACCACGCAGCATCGCTTGCGGGAAAAAACGTTTTTGGCGGGGGCAAGGTTACCTATCACCCCATTCACGCGTGTCACCTCGTTGACTGAGTTGATGGAGGGTCTTGTTGCATTTGGGTGCCCTGCGATCTTAAAGACCGCCGGATGGGGATACGACGGCAAAGGGCAGATCCGAATCGATAGTCGCGAAGAGGCTCGCGCCGCCTGGAAAAAACTCGCCACCTCCGAAGCGGTTCTCGAGGCATTTGTCGATTTTCGGCTGGAAGCATCGGTCGTGGCGGCACGCGGTCTCGATGGACGCAGTGTGGCCTTTCCAATGATCGAAAACAGCCACAGTCACCACATTCTCGACCTCTCCGTCTGCCCGGCACGAATTCCCGTCGCCACTCAGCGGGCGGGTGAGGAACTGGCCCGCCGGGTTCTCGAAAAACTGGATGTGGTCGGAGTACTGTGCGTCGAGTTTTTTGTCACCGAAGGGGGCGGACTGTTGATCAACGAACTGGCTCCGCGACCTCACAATTCCGGGCACTTGACCATCGACGCGTGCGTGACATGTCAGTTCGAGCAGCAGGTGCGGGCGATTTGTGGTTTGCCGTTGGGGGACACCGAATTGCTGCGACCGACGGCGATGGCGAATCTGCTGGGGGATGTCTGGTCTGGGGGAGAACCCGACTGGGCCGCCGCCTGCTCGGATCCGTGTGTCAAACTGCATCTGTACGGCAAGGCCGAGGCGCGTCCAGGGAGAAAAATGGGACATCTGACGGCGCTGGGAACGACAGTCGAGGCGGCCGCCGAGAGTGTTGCCCAAGCCCGCCGCGCGCTGCAGCGCCAACTTCAGTAGACCGAATTTTGGTACTAAGCGCTGCGGACAATACGCCACTGAACGGGAGCCTCGGCAGTCAGGAAGCGGGAGTCGGCGCGTTCTCACGGCCCGTACTCCTGTAGCGACTTTCGTTGAGAAGCTCCCCAGGACGAGCCCGTTGCTTGGATTTCAATCCACGCAACTCTTATCCGGGCGCTCGCCGAGAGAAACAAGATTCCAGGCCGACTCGATATTTGTCTGGAAAGTCCGTTTCTGGCGTGGTGCCTTGTCCCCGGTTAGACTGCCAGAACCGTCTGTGGTGTCGCGCTCGCGCCCCGGACACTTCGCCGTCCGTGGTCCGCCGAAAGAGGTTGTCACCCGCATGAGCCCGATGTCGCTGGGTTTTCGGAACCGTCCCACGATTGCCAGATACAAACTGCTGGTGTTTCTGGGGGCGTTGACATTCATTCTGTATCTCGACCGGGTCAGCATCGGACAGGCGGCCCCTTCGATTCAAGCGGAGTTGAATATCAGTGATGGCGCGATTGGTTGGGTTTTCGGGGCGTTCACCCTGGCCTATGGGCTGTTCGAGGTTGTGACCGGCGCGTGGGGGGACCGGTATGGCTCGCGAAGGGTGCTGACACGGATTGTCCTCTGGTGGTCAGCGTTCACGGTGCTGACCGGTTGCGTCCCCGCATTTTCCTGGCGAATTGAATCGTGGCTCGGGTTGGAGGGGTTTTGGCCATCGCGGGGCTGGGTTGTGGCGTTCAACAGTTTTGCCGTGCTGATGGTGGTGCGATTTCTGTTTGGAGCGGGTGAGGCGGGAGCCTTACCGAATACCGCCCGGGTTGTGTCACGGTGGTTTCCGTTGGCAGAACGTGGCTTGGCCCAGGGGACGGTTCTCACCTGCATGCTGGCGGGAGCAGCAGCGTCCTATCCGCTTGCGGGCACAATCATTGGACACTACGGGTGGCGATGGACGTTTGTTCTATTTGGCGGCTTGGGAGTTCTCTGGGCGGGGGCGTTCTATTGGTGGTTTCGCGACGATCCCGCGGAGCATTCGGGGGTCAATGCCGCTGAATTGGAGTGGATTACGTCTGGCATTCCGGCGCAATCTGGCAATGGGGGCCATCCTCCGATCCCCTGGAGTTTTGTCCTTTCGGAGTCTAACGTCTGGTTGTTGGGGGGAATCATTTCGTGTGCCGCTTTCACGGCGTATTTCTACGCCTTCTTTTTTCCCACCTACTTACAAAATGGGCGAGGAATGGCCGCGAGTGGTTCCGGATGGTATGCCGGGATGGTGACTTTGGGGGGGGCGTGTGGCGCGTTTTTCGGCAGCATGCTGGCAGGCTGGGCCGATCGCAGTCAGTTGAATCCCCGCTGGAAGCGGAGTCTGATGGGGTGTGGACTGATGGGGACGTCGGCCATCGTCCTCAGTTTAAGCGTCGCGTGCGATACCCCCATCGGGGCGAGTTTGTGTGTGATGCTCGCATACGGTCTCGCTCAGGCCCAGCAGGCAACCTGGTGGTCCGTTGTCGCCGACATCAGTGGCAAACACTTAGGGGCGATGTTTGGCCTAATGAACTCCATGGGTGTTCCAGGGGCGGTCCTCTCCACTGTTTTCACTGGGCGGTTTGTCGGCCAGAACAAAGCCCGCGGACTGCTGGGACGCGACGCCTGGGATCCCATTTTCATCTACTTCGTCGGCGTTCTGGCGGTTGGCGCGTTGCTGTGGCTGTTTGTCGATGTGACCCGCTCGGCGGTCGAGCCAGATGAAGCGACGGCGGAGGGGCTGCTCGCGGGGAAACTCGTTCCCGAACCGGCACCGGCGGCGTGATTTCCAGATCGGGCGATTTCTCCGGGAACTCTCCCTCGACCAGTAGCGTCAAACCCCCCGCCATCAGGTATATTGTCTGACCCGATGGTGTGCTTCTGAACCCGAATCCCGCAAACAACGGTCGGCCCCCTGGGGGGGCGATTGCCATTTGTCGGCAGGCTGAAGCCGCTCAACCGCGCCGGGAGAGCCTTTTCATGCCGCCCATTGACGTTGAGGAACAGCAGATGCGTCGAATGCTCGCAGCGCTCGGAATTCTGATCGGATCGGCCCAAGCCGCCTTCCCGGCTGGCGAAATCGGTTTCGTAGAGGATTACGTACTCGCCAAAGATCGGGCGGCGGCCCTGGGGCAATTGATCCCCGGGACCGAGGACTACTATTACTTCCATTCGCTGCATTACCTCAGCACCGAGCAGTACGACAAAGTACGGGAATTACAGGCTCCCTGGACCCAGCGGCATGGCGAAACCGCCCGGGTCTGGCAGATTCGGACCCGTCTCGCCCTGGTGACCTACGAGAAGAACCCCAAAGAGACGCTCGACCATATCCAACGGCGGTTGGGACTGGGATTCCCGCATCAAAAAGAAGATCTCTCCGCGGAACCGAACCTCCCGGTCAAACTCGCCCCGGCGATTGTCTCGCGCGAAGCGTTCATCAATCGCGCGAACGCCGTCACTCAAGACAATCTCGACGGTTTCGAAGACTCGGCTCTCGATTGGCTCGCCGGCTTCGAGCTGAATCCCAACCATCGTCGCAGTCTGCTCTCCCGATTGCTCCGGCCCGACTATCCGAAACTCGTCAAGACGGTAGTCGACGATCTCAACCACCCCAATTCGGGTGGATTCGGATCCTTCCGTATCCATCATCAGTTGCTGGTGCCACAGCTTGAAGAGCTGGCCAAGGCGAAACCCGAGTTACTCAACAATCAGGCGTTCGTCCGGGCGTATCTGGCGAAGATTCAACCTGGTGCCGATGACGACTGGCGGAACGAGCCAGCGAAATTGCAGGCGTATCTCGACCGGGTCAGTGCGTTCGCCGCCCGCTTGGCCCCCGTTCACAACTCGCTCAAAGCGCATGTGCTGTATCAGCAGCTTGTTCTCGATCGACAGCAGGGCAAGCCCAACAAGGGGCGGTTTCTCGAATACCTGAAACTGCCGAGACCGGTGGGATACGGCGCGCAACCGTACCTCGAATCGGAGTCCATGAAGCGTTTCCCGTGCGATCTCAATTCCAATTATGACGGAGCGACGCTGTTTGCGGCGGTCGGGAACGACGAGCCGCTGGTCCGTGGCTACCTGCTGGAGTTTCTGAAAGAGGCCGCCGACACCCGTGAGTTCGAACCGTTTGTGAATGATGTCTACCTGCGGTACTTGCTCGCCGAGGTCAAAATCACGAACGGGCTGGGGAATGTGGAACAATGGGCGAGCCTGCTTCCCCCCGAGCTGTACCAGCAGTTAAAAGATCGGGTGGATCTCGATTTCGCCCCGACAAATCCGGTACGTTACACGGTCGAACAGCCGGTCGTGCTGGATGTGGCGGTGAAGAATGTTTCGACGCTGATCGTGAAAGTGTTCGAGATCAATACGGGGAGCTATTACCGCGATCAGAAGCGCGAGATCGACACCGACATCAATCTCGACGGTCTGGTGGCCAACTCCGAGCAGACCTTCACGTACAAAGACGCCTCCGCCCGCAGGATTTCGCGGCGGTTCGAATTTCCCCAGTTGAATCGAGCCGGGGTGTACGTCATCGACTTTATCGGGAACGGAAAAAGCAGCCGGGCGCTGATTCGCAAAGGGAGGCTGCAGCATCTGGTGCGGACGGGGCCGGCCGGGCAGATTTTCACGGTCTACAATGAACAGCGCAAGCCGGTCACCGACGCCTCGTTGTGGCTGGGGGGGCGAGATTACAAAGCGAACGACAAGGGAGCGATCAATGTCCCGTTCAGCACCACTTCGGGACGATTCCCGATCGTGTTGTCGCAAGGGGACTTCTCATGCCTCGATTACTTCGTCCATGAAGCCGAGTCGTACCAGTTGTCGGCGGGGATTCATGTCGACCGCGAGGCACTGCTGACGCGGAAGCAGGCGGAAGTGCTGATTCGGCCCGGGCTGTTTTTGAACGGCACGCCGGCGGCGATCAAGCTGCTGGAGGATGTTCGACTGCAAATTGTCTCGACCGACCTGGATGGTGTGGCCACGTCGCAGGAGATTCCTGACTTCAAACTGTTCGAAGACCGCGAATCGATTCACGAGTTCCAGGTTCCCGCGCGAACTGCCTCGGTCGCGTTCACGCTCTCGGCGACCGTCAAACGGCTGTCGGCGGGAGGAGAAAAGCAGCCCTTGGCGGTCTCGAACCAGTTCACGCTGAATGAAATCGAACGGAGTCCGAACACCGAGGATCTGCACCTGGTTCGCAGTTCCGCTGGCTATGTCGTTGAATTGCTCGGAAAAACGGGTGAAACAAAAATCTCGCGGCCGGTCACACTGTACTTCAAACATCGGGACTTCCGACAAAACGTCGGTTTGACATTGAAGACCGACAAGACGGGCCGGATTGAACTCGGAGCCTTGACCGGTATCGTGTTGATCACCGCGAATGGACCGCAGGGGAATGCTCACACCTGGACGATTGGGCCAGACCAGCATTCTTACACCCAGTTGCTGCACGGCCGCGTGGGAGAGGCGATCACCGTCCCATTCCTGCCGCAGTCGGGGGGCGAGTTGAGCCCAAGCGAAGTCTCGCTGCTGGAAGTTCGTGGCGGCACATTCTCGAGCAATCGCTTTTCGGCGATCAAATTCCGCGACGGTCTCTTGTCGCTTGAAGGGTTGCCCGCAGGAGATTACGACCTGTTGCTGAAGACGACCGGGGCTCAGATGCGCGTTCGGATTACCGAGGGCGAACGTTTGGGGACGTACGTTGTCGGGCCGAAACGGACACTGGAAACCCGCCGGCTCGCTCCCTTACAGATCGCGTCGATTGAAAAACAGGCCGACGCGCTCGTGGTACGATTGTCGAATGTCTCGAAGTTCGCCCGCGTTCATGTCTTCGCCACCCGGTTCAATCCGGAGTACGGAGCGTACGACAATCTGTCGCGGGTTCGCGCCCCCGAGCCGTACGTTTTTTCCCCGAGTGCGGTCCAGACGATTTACGTCACCGGGCGGAACATTGGTGACGAATACAGCTACATCCTGAATCGGCAGCAAGCGACCAAACTCCCGGGAAACATGCTGGAACGTCCCAGTTTCCTGCTCAATCCGTGGGCCGTTCGTGATACGCAAACTGGCGAGCAGGTCGCGACGGGTGGGGATGACTTCCGCAAAGAGGGAGCTCCCGCCCCCAGCGCTGCGGAACGTCCCAACGCGATGGCGGACGCCGCCCGGGTCGCGGGGGGCAATTTCTCGAACCTCGATTTTCTGGTCCACGCTTCGGCGGTGCTGGTGAATCTGTTGCCGGATGAGCAGGGGGTGATCAAGATTCCGCTCGCCGACCTCGGGCCTCACCAGAATATCGTCGTGGCGGCGATCGATCCTCTCAACACCACGGTGCGGACAGTCGCGCTGGACGAGCAGGAAGTGCTGGTGATTGACCAGCGGCTGCAAAACTCGCTGGATCCGGCGCAGCATTTCACGCAGCAGAAACAGATCTCGGTGGTGACGCCGGCGCAGCCTTTCGTTCTGGCCGACATCGCCACCAGCCGATTCGAGGCGTACGACAGCCTGGCTAAGGTCTTCGGGCTGTATAAGACGCTGTCCAACGATCCGAAGCTGGCCGAGTTCGCCATTGTGCTGACCTGGCCGCAGATGACTCCGGAAGAACGCAAAGCGTTTTATTCGAAGAACGCCAGTCACGAGTTGTCGTTCTTCCTCGCGAAAAAGGACCCCGAGTTCTTCAAGACGGTGATCAAGCCGTACCTGGCGAACAAGCGGGACAAGACGTTCCTGGATCATTGGTTGCTGGAAGACGATGTGAGTGAGTGGGTTCAGCCGTGGCGGTTTCAGCAGCTCAACGTCGTCGAACGGATTCTGTTGTCACAGCGGATCGCCGGGGAAGGCCCTGCGACCGGTCGCCACGTCCTGGAGCTCTATCGGTTGCTTCCTCCCAACCCAGATCGCCTCCTGCAGTTGTTCGACACTTCCGTGAAGGGGACCGAATTGTCGACAGGGGATGAACTGGGACTGAGAGCGGGGTTGCAGGAACTGAACAAGCAGGCGGAGGCCAAGGGGGCGTCGGGAGTGCTGATGTTTGGACGGGCTCCTGCACCGGTGGCGGCAACCCCCGCCGCTCCGGGCGGGATGCCGGGTGCGGCGGGAGGCAGCGCTCCCGCTGGGATGCGCCGCGCCGCGAAAGCGGAAGCGGGCGAGAAGGCGGCGGCGGAGAATCGTGCGAAAAAACCAGCCTCCAGGGAGCGACAACTTGCTCGCGACGGCAAATCAGCCGACAAGGCGAAAGGGGATGCTCGATTCAGAGAGGCCGCTGACGAGGCCCCCATGGACGCCGCCGGGGAGATTGCCCTGTTTGATGACGCCATCGTCGATCGTGAATCCTTGCGGGCTTTGTACCGCCAGCCAGAAAAGACCCGCGAATGGGCCGAGAACAACTACCACCATCTGACGATTGACCAGCAGACAGCCGGCTTGGTCACGGTCAACGCGTTTTGGAGGGACTATGCGAACCATGATCCCGCGCAGCCGTTCCAGTCGCGAAATCTCGCCCAGGCGTCGCGCAACTTTCCCGAGATGATGCTGGCTCTCGCCGTTCTCGATCTGCCTTTCGTCTCACCCAAACACGAGACAAAGTTCGACGGAGCGCAAATGACGCTGACTCCGGGCGCGCCTCTGGTGGTGTATCACGAAGAGATTCGCGCCGCGAAGGTCAATGACCAGACGGCGAAGATTCTGGTCGGTCAGACCTACTTCAAGAATGGCGAACGCCACGTGCAGGTCGACGGGGAACAGGTCGACAAGTACGTCAGCGAAGAGTTTTTGATCCACACGGTTTATGGCTGCCAGGTGGTGGTCACGAATCCGAATTCGTCGCGGCAGAAATTAAGTGTTCTGCTACAGATTCCGCAGGGAGCGATTCCGGTTCTCAATGGCAAACCGACGAAAACCGTCTTCATGACGCTGGAACCGTACCACACGCAAACCCTCGACTACTACTTCTACTTCCCGATCGCGGGACAATTCCCCCACTTCCCGGTGCAGGTGGCCCGCAACGAAGAAGTGGTGGCGTTCGCCGCCCCGTTCACCATGAACGTCGTCGACAAGCCGACGCGTATCGACACCAAATCTTGGGACTACATCTCGCAGTTTGGAACCCCTGAGGAGGTTCTGGCGTTCCTGAACGCCAACAATGTCGCGGCACTCAATCTCGATCGGATCGCCTGGCGGATGCACGACGCCAAGTTCTTCGAGTCGGCGACCAAGCTGCTCGCGTCACGCCACGTTTACAACCAGACCCTGTGGTCGTACGGAGTCAAGCACAACGCCGTCGGTCCGATCCGCGAATTCCTCCAGCACACCGACAACTTAGTGAATGAATGTGGCGGTCGGTTGAACAGCAAACTGCTTTCGATCGATCCGGTGTTGCGTAAACAGTACGAACATCTCGAATACAAGCCGCTGGTCAATGCTCGGGCGCATGCCTTGGGCAAACGCCGGCAGATTGTCAACGACCGGTTCCATTTCCAATACCATCGTTGGTTGGAACAAGCCGCTTACGATCGCGAGTTGTCGAACGATGACCGGACGGCGGCGACCTACTACCTGCTGTTGCAGGACCGGGTCGAAGAGGCCCGCGAGATGTTCGCCCAGGTGAAGCCCGACGCGCTGGCGACCCGCATGCAGTACGACTACTGCGCGGCGTACCTCGACTTCTTCAACGACGAGCCGAAACTGGCCCGGGCGATCGCCATGAAATACGCCGACCATCCGGTCGATCGCTGGCGGAACACGTTCGCGACAATTGTCGCCCAGCTCGATGAGGCCGAAGGGAAGGACGCGAAGGCGATCGATCCGCTCGACCGGAATCAGCAGCAAGGGGCTCTTGCCGCCACCGAGCCGACGTTTGAATTCCAGGTGGAAGCGAAACAGATCGCCCTCAATTACAGCAACCTCGATCAGGTGCGGGTGAACTATTATCTGATGGATGTCGAGTTGCTCTTCAGCCGCAATCCGTTTGTGCAGCAGTTCCGTGGTCAGTTCAGCGCGATCAAGCCGAACAAGAGCGAGCTGGTGAACCTGCGGATCGGTGAAGGGGTCGATGCCAAACCCGGCTCGGGAGCGAAGCAGATCCCCGTTCCCGCCGACCTGCGGAACAAGAACATTCTGGTCGAAGTGATCGGCGCGGGTCAGACGCGAACTCAGGCGTATTACTCGCACTCGCTGTCGGTTCAGGTGATCGAAAACTACGGCCAGGTCCGGGTGACGCAGGCGACCACCGCGAGACCGGTCGCCAAGGCGTACGTGAAAGTGTACGCCCAACTCGCGAACGGTCAGGTGAAGTTCTACAAGGACGGTTACACCGATCTGCGGGGTCGTTTTGACTACGCCAGCCTCAGCACGAACGAACTCGACGGAGCGGCGAAGTTCTCGATCCTGATTTTGAGCGACGACCACGGTGCGGTCGTCCGCGAAGCGACCCCGCCCAAACGGTAACCCCAGGCGAGCGGGGCGACGTCAGTCCCCTGCGTCCGTCCGTCATCACCTCGACAACCAACGCGAAGTTCGCCTTTCCCCCGACGTGCGGTATAGAATGCAGGCCGGTTTCGTCCTGAAACTCGCCTGCATCCCCGCCCATGTCGTCGCCCCCGGACCACACGTCGAATTCGCCCTCCCCGATCGCGGGGACGGGCGGTTCACCGACTGGGGATCGGCAGTCCAGAACATCCCAGGGACCACCAGATTCCGACCGTGCGCTCCTTTGGCTGCGTCGGGGCGATCGGTTGTTCGTGGGTGTGCTGGCGGGGGCGGCGTTGATTCTGATGGGAGTCCACTGGGGTCGACTGAGCGGCTGGGGCTCAAAGCCGATCGACATCGAGCATTTGCCTCAGGCGGCGTACCAGTACGAAATCGACATCAACCGCGCGACTTGGGTGGAGTGGGCTCAGTTCAATGGTGTGGGGGAGACACTGGCCAAACGGATTGTGGCCGACCGGGAAGCCAACGGAGATTTTGATTCGGTGGAAGATCTGTTGCGGGTCAAGGGAATTGGGCGACAAAAATTCACCGGCATGCGGCGGCACCTGCGCGTGGAATAAGCGGCGAAACCCCTAGAATCGGCGGAAAGCGAACGAGTCGACCGCCGCGGGAATCCGGGGATGGAGCCGGACGTGGAAGAGGAAAATGAAGGAGAAATGAACGAGGTTCCTTGACGCCAGCGTCGGCCCACCCATAATGGAGGTCTACCGACGACCGGAGCGGAACACGTGTATCCCAACCGATCGAGCGGGGTCGACAGGCTGTCTCCAATTGCAATGGGGACTTGTGAACCAGGTCAGATCTTAACCGAAGCAGCCTTAAGCAACCGTCTCCCATGTGTATGCGGAGACAGCCTGTCGCCCCTGTGGCGTTCGTCGGTGTGACGATGTCGGCTGGAATTCGTCGGCGACATAAGAACCTCGGGCGTTAGAGACGAGGCGGAACGCGAGGGAGTTTGCCCGATGGAATACACCGTCATGGCCCGGCGGTTTCGACCGCAGGCATTTGGCGAGGTGGTCGGCCAAGAGGCGATCGCCCAGGCACTGAAGAATGCGATCGCCGCCGATCGTGTCGCCCATGCGTACCTGTTCACCGGGGCGCGAGGGGTCGGCAAGACCTCCACCGCGCGGATTCTGGCGAAGTCGCTCAACTGTCCCCACGCGCAGCATGGCGATCCGTGCAACCAATGCGAGGTCTGCCACGCGGTCTCCGAAGGGGGAGACATCGACGTCATTGAGATCGACGGGGCGTCGAATCGCGGGATCGATGAAATCCGGACATTGCGGGCCAACGTCAACGT
The DNA here is from genome assembly GCA_945860955.1 of Planctomicrobium piriforme. Taxonomy (GTDB): domain Bacteria; phylum Planctomycetota; class Planctomycetia; order Planctomycetales; family Planctomycetaceae; genus UBA10511. Next base: position 20,792 of record CAMATH010000069.1, on the reverse strand, counting down.
GCGCCCCATGCGATGCCGGTATAAGATCTACATCATCGACGAAGTTCACATGCTCACCAAAGAGGCCTTCAACGCGCTGTTGAAGACTCTCGAAGAGCCTCCCCCGAACGTCAAATTCATTTTCTGTACGACCGATCCCCAGAAACTCCCCGAGACAATTCTCTCGCGTTGTCAGCGGTTCGATTTCGGAACGATCGAAACGCATCGGATCAGGCAAAGGCTGGCAGAGATCGCTCTGGCGGAAGGGGTGGATGTTGAACCGGCGGCGATCGACTTGGTCGCCCGCCGTGCCGCCGGCTCGATGCGCGACAGCCAGTCGCTGTTTGATCAACTGCTGGCGTTTGGCGGGCCGAAAGTGGTCACCGCCGACGTCCATCGGCTCTTGGGAACCGCTCCCGACAATCGGCTGCTGGAATTGGTCCGGTCGCTGGCGGCACGGGATCGCGCGCAAGTTCTGACACAGCTTGATCATACGCTGACAGCCGGCGTGCAGCTCGCTGAATTCACCGATCAACTGATCGCCTGCTGCCGGGATCTGATGGTGCTGACGGCGGGAGCGACCGGAGCGACGCTGTTGTCGATTGGAGACGACGCCCGGGGTGAGCTGGAATCGCTGGGGAAGCAGTGGGGTTTGCAGTCGATTTTGGCGGCGTTGCAGATATTGGCCGACACGAAACAGCGGATGAAATACGTTAGTTATGGTCGGATTCTGGTGGAACTCGCCCTGGTCCGCATCGCGAGTCTGGCCGAACTCGACATGCTGGCGGAAACGATCGCCCTGTTAAAATCGGGTCGGCTGCCGGCGGGACCGGCGATGGTCGCACCTCCCGGGGTAACGACTCCACCTCTTGTTTCCCAAAGTTCAACCCCACGTCCCCTCCCCCCGGGGGACGAAAAAAAAAATGACATAACTCCGGCCGTCCCGTCGCAACCCGCCCCAACGGTTTCGATGGCGGCACCAGACCCGGATCCGTCGTCGGAACCCGTCACGGCCATTGCGTTTGAGTCCGGGAATGAACGGGCCGTATGGACGGAAGTCTTGGCCAGTCTGCCGGACAGTCCGCGAAAAAAGTTCTTATCGGCGGGTCGCCCTGCAATTTCCGGGCCAAATCAACTGGTTGTTTTCCTCCCGGTTGTGTATTCTACATTCAAGCAGACCCTCGATCGCTCTCCCGACCAGCTTCGTGAGCTGGAAGTGGCGGTCGAACGAGTGGTTGGCCGACAGGTTCGCGTGGTTTTGGATCTGGAGTCCCCTCCCAAGGAGACCGAGACCTCCACACCACAGGCTCAGCCGCGGGAACTCCAACGTCGGCCGGCTGCCCCCGATAACGATCCCTACATTCAAAAGGCGCTGGCCGCCTTCAGTGCGACCGTGATGCGCGTCGAACGCCTAGAGCCGACCGCCCGTCCGGTCGAAGAGCGTCTTGAGAACTGACACCGATGTTCAAAGAGATTGGGAAGATCGCCTCGCTGATGAAGCAAGCGGGGGAACTGCGCGGCAAGATGCAGGACGTGCAGGAACGGTTGCAGCAGATCCGGGTGGAAGGGACAGCGGCCGGCGGGGCTGTGCGGATTGAAATGTCCGGCCTGCAACAGGTGGTCGACGTTCAGATCGCCCCCGCGCTCATTCGCAACGGTGACGCGGATGCAGTTTCGCGGATGGTGCTGCTGGCGGTCAATCAGGCCCTGGAAAACTCTCGCAAGGCGGCGGCCGATGCGATGGGACAGGCGACCGATGGACTCGACATGGGGGCGTTGGGCGGGCTTCTGGGTGGGGGGAAGTAACCCATGGACGGTTACGGTCCCACAATGACCCACCTGATCGAGCAGTTGGAAATGCTGCCGGGGATCGGGCGCAAGTCAGCGGAACGGCTCGCCTATTTCCTTATGATCGCGCCCACCGAAAAGGCGCTAGGGCTGGCACAGGCGATTCGCGACGTCAAAGCGAAGCTGCGGGCATGCAAAGCCTGCTTCAATTTCACCGAAAACGAACTCTGTACGATCTGTTCCGATCCACGTCGCGACCACCAGGTGGTTTGCGTCGTGGAGCAGACCAAAGATCTCTTGTCGCTCGAATCTTCGGGTGCGTTTCACGGCGTCTACCATGTGTTGCAGGGGCGGATCTCTCCTCTTGAGGGGATGGGGCCGGAGAAACTGACTATCGACGCGCTGGTCGAACGGGTCCGGTCGGCCGGTGTGCGCGAGATCGTGATGGCGACCAATCCCACGGTTGAGGGGGATGGTACCGCACTGTTCATATCCAACCTGCTGGCGAACGATCCGGTGAAGATCACCCGCCTGGCGCGGGGGATTCCCACGGGGAGTGTATTGGAATTCGCCAACCGTGAAATGCTCGCCGACGCCATGCGCGGCAGGCAGTCCTTCTAGCCTGTTTCGATAAAGGCCGCCTCGTATGCACTTGGGTCTTGGACAACATCTGAAGATGAGCCAGCAAATGAAGCTGGCTCCGCGGATGATCCAATCCATGGAGATTCTGCAGCTCCCCCTGCTGGAGCTGAAAGAACGCATTGAACAAGAGCTGATCGAAAACCCGCTGCTGGAGGACTTGGGAACTCCTCTCGACGCGGCGACAGGCGAGGCCCCGGATTTGCGAGGTGGCGAGAACGGCGAGATGTCCGCTCCCGCGACGGAAAAGCCGCTGGAGCAAAAAGAACTCGCCGTCGATAACGACCACAACAACCAGGACGACTTCGAACGCCTCTCGGAAATGGGGGACTCGTGGCAGGATGATGAATCGTTCTCGCCGCGTGTTTCCGGAAACCGCATGGATGAAGAGGGGGATCGCGCGCTCGACCAGATGGCCAACATCGTGTCGCGCCCGCCGTCGCTTCAGGAACACCTGCTCGAGCAGATCCATTTCTTCAACAGCCCGTTCGCGGTTCGGGCCTTCGCCGAGTATCTGGTACAGAATCTCGACCAGCACGGCCGGCTGACCGGCGCGCTCGACGAACTGCTGCGGTCCTATACCCTGGAATTCGCCGAGACCCCCGTCACACCCGAAGAGGCCGAGGCGGCGCTGTCGCTGGTGCAACGGCTCGACCCGCCGGGAGTCGGCGCGCGGGATCTGAAAGAGTGTTTTCTCCTGCAGCTCAAGCCCCACACTCCGTACCGCGACGTGCTGGTGACATTGATCACGTCGCACCTGGAGGATCTGGCTGAAAACCGATTGCCGGTGATCGAACGGCGGACCGGGTACGATCGCGAGACGATCAAGGCTGCGCGCGAGGAGCTGCTGCAACTGAACCCGCATCCGGGTCGCGACTTTGAATACACGCCAACGCACAACGTCGTTCCGGACTTGTTCGTCGAACCCGACGATCATGGTCAGTGGAAGGTGCGGATTGAAGACGAATACACCCCCCGGCTGAATATCAGTCGTAGGTATCAGCAGATGCTCGCGAGCGGGACGGCCGACGCGCAGACGAAAGAGTACATCAAGAAGAAGATCGAGTCGGCGAAGTGGCTGATTGAATCGATCGAGCAGCGGTACAGCACGTTACGCCGGGTGGCACAGGCGATTGTCGACCATCAGACCGCGTTTTTGATGAACGGTCCGGAACACATCGTCCCGCTGAAAATGCAGCAGATCGCCGACGATGTGGGGGTTCACGTCACGACGGTCTCGCGCGCCGTCGACGACAAGTACATACAGACCCCGCGGGGAATTTTCGCTCTCAAGCGGTTCTTTGGCGGCGGAACCACGACGGCGGAAGGGGATGAAGTCGCCTGGGACATCGTCCGCATCAAGTTAAAAGAGATCGTCGACGCCGAGGACAAGAGCGACCCGTTGAGTGACGAGGCGCTGGTCGACGCACTGGCGAAGCAAGGTTATCAACTCGCGCGGCGGACGATCACGAAGTACCGCAAGGCGCTGGATATTCCGTCTTCGCGGCAACGGAAGGAGTATTAGATACGCCGCCTGTGGCGTTCGCGAATTCCAGGAGGAGAATGTCAGGATTCTCCGGCCTTCTTTCTTCCGACCTGCACTCCAGTGACGCATTCCTTATGATCAAGCGACTCTACGTTCACAACTTTCGATGTCTTGAGAATTTCACCCTGCGGCTTGGTGATCACCGCTCCGCTTTGCTGATCGGTAAGAATGGCCGAGGCAAGTCAACGGTTCGGCATTCGTTGGAGCTGTTTCAACGAATCGCTCGCGGGGCCAGCCAGGTCCAAGAGTGCATTTGCGCCAGCGATTTCGCGCAACACACCACTGACCGGCCGATGCGGTTTGAAGTCGAGTTGTCACTCTCCGGTAGGAAGTACAGTTACAGCATTGCGTTTGAATGGCCGATCGGATTTCATCAGGCTCGAATTCTGGAAGAGTCGCTGACCGCGGATGGAAACGTGGTATTTGCCCGGCAGCATTCCCAGATCACACTCGCAGGGGGGATCGAATTTCGTCTGGATTGGCATGTCTTCGCGCTCCCGGTCATCAACGAGCGGCCTGGGGAACGGGCGATTCAAGACATCAAATCGTACTTCGCCGCGATGATTCTGATCGGGCCAATTCCGGAAAACATCAAGGGCTTCTCAGAAGCTCCCTCGATGGAAATCGAGGGGGATGCCGGTAATTTGGCAGCATGCCTCAAGGCGCTGTTTCAGCAAAAGCCCCGTGCCTATTCGCATTTCGATTCCTTTCTTCGCAACGTGATCCCTGATTTTTCCGCGATCGAGAACGTTGAGCGCGGCGCGAGCGGGACTCTGTTGGTGGTGAAATTCGAACAGAAAAGCCCATTGAAATGGATTTCTATCGAATTCGAACATCTTTCCGGCGGTGAAAAGTGCTTTTTTCTGGCGGCGTACATCGTCGCTTTATTCGAGGAGCGCGGTGAAGTGTTTGTCATGTGGGACGAGCCGGACAATCATCTGGCGTTATCGGAAGTCGGGCATTTCATTGTCGCCCTCCGAAAAGCGACCGCGCAATCCGGACAATTCATCGCCACTTCTCACCATCCCGAAACGATTCGCAAATTCTCTGACGAGACAACATTCGTACTCACGCGCGCCTCGCACTTCGATCCGACAGTTGCCCGCACTCTTTCCGAATTCGGTTACAACGGTGATCTCGTCAATGCCCTGATTCGGGACGAGGTGATTGGATGAGTGTTAAGAATGACAAGCCGCATCTATACGTCATTCCCGAGGACGAAGCGGATCGACAGATCGCGCTCGGATTTGAAACGCATTATGAAATTGACCATCGTCGGATTCAAGTGTTGCCGCCAGCCGGTGGGTGGAAAAAGGTAGCCGACGCTTGCAGGGATGAATACGTGCCATTATTGCAGAAATTCCCGCATGCTTATGTCGTGATGGTGATTGACTTTGACGAAAAAGACATTGAAAATCGTAGAGCTTGCTGCATGCAGGAGATTCCGGATGAAATTGCGGACCGTGTCTTTATTCTTGGATCGTCCCATCGGCCAGAGATCCTGAGGACGTTGTTGCAACGCGAATTCAAAGCGATCCGCGGATACGAAGCGATCGGATCGGCACTGGCGGACGACTGTCATGCCGGCACCGACACGTATTGGAATCACATCCATCTCCGCCACTATGCCGCCGAACGGAGTCGCATGGAACAGGCAGTGAAAGAGTTCTTGTTTAAATCCCGCGCGGCGCCAAATCCGACAATTCGCGACCCCAGACCCCATCCGGCTTGCCCGGATGGTGAATGAGATCGACGGCTAGAAAAATGCCCTCCATCCTCGATCAAGACCCCATCCACCTCGTGTGGATTGGTGAATGAGATCCTCGCTCTGTCAGACAAGATCGGCGTCACCCGAAACCTGTCCGGATCGCAAGGCGATTGGGGTCTGGACCGCGCAATGTGATTTGGGGCTAGCCATCGATCTTTCTCCCCATCCGCTCAAGGCGGATGGGGCCGTCACCAACACCAGCCGCTATTCGGATTTCGCGAGCCCCATTCCGGCTCAAGTGCAATGTCGCGTTTTCGGCTGCGCAGAGTATAAGCGATGAGCGCCCCGCGAACCGTCTACGTCAGCGCAGCCAACACTTTCGCGACGACTCCGCTTCGCAGCGGTGCCACCTTGGATGTCGGTTTGGGAGAATCGGTTGTCAGGAACACGATGGCTGTGTCAGTTTTCGGGTCGCCGACGGCAATGATCGTATCGATTCCCGCGTGACCGAAAACCCCTGGCGACTAAACTTCGCTTAAGCCGAACCAGCCATGTCCTCCACGCGCCGGACCGGGGCCTCGCAGTAGAATTCCCAGTCCCCAGGCATCGTACGCGGGCGGTTTGCCCGCCTGAATCGCGGCGTCGATTTGGGCCGCATATTGAACGGTGTGCATTTGCCGCAGCGCCTCTGGATCGATCAGCCTTTTCCCGTCCCATTCGCCATCGTTCAGATGCAAGTGCAGCACCTTCAGTAAATCGCTGGCAGTCCCCAGCGCTCCCCCCGCAGGGTGACCTGCAATTCCGTCATTGAAGCCGGCGATGTTGTACGCCCCCTCGACGGGCATGGGTGTCCCCGCGACCGGAACTGAAGCGGGCGGAACCTGGTAGGTCAGACTCTTCGCACCGATTGGGTCAAACAGTAGTTCGTGACAGAGATCCTCCCAAGGCTTGTTGGCCGAACATCGCCGGACCACTTCCGCCGCGAGGAAATGCCCCGTCAATCCGTGATAAACCGACTTCGAACCAGGTTCCCATTCCACCTTGGCGGCACACAGTGTGGCAACGGCCGTCTGCCACTTCGCGGGACTGTCGACCGCCTTGAGCGGAACACTGGGCAAGCCCGCGGAATGGGTCAACAAGTGACGCACCGTAATTGTGTCCTTCCCTCCTCCCTGGAATTCCGGAATGTACTTGGAGACCGGCGTATCATAATCGAACATCCCCTTCTGTTGCGCGATCACGACGACCGTGGACGCGATCAACTTCGACACCGAATAGCACATGTTGACCATCTGACTGTCGCAGGGGACCGTCCGTTCGGTTCGACTGCAATACGTACCCCAGGATTTCTCCAAGACGAGCTTTCGCCGATGGGTGACAGCCAGCAACGCCCCGGGCAACGTCTTGGCGGCGAACTCGCCGTCAACAAACTCGAGGACTCCCTGAAAGTCTGGAGATTCCGCCGAATCGCGTGAAGCCGCCCCGAACAGCACATTCGGCAACAAGCCCGCCATTCCGGTGGCCGCCATGCTTTGCAGCAGACTTCGACGGGTGAGCCCGGTTTGGAGTGTGGTATGTGGGTCACTCATGTTGTGGGTAAGTCACAGGGAATGGTGGAGAGGAGATTGTCTTGAGCAGGCTCGCCCACGGCGTGACCGACGATGGGTCGCAAACAGGCGGGTCGCAGTTCCTCTGATGGTTGCGATCACCGAGGCGAATGGCAAGTGGGCCTATGACGAAAACGATCCACACGGTGGCTTCTTAGGTGGCCCGTGACTCCCTCGTTTGAGTCGGACGCGAGCAGAGTCGAGTGGAGACAGATTGAAACGCCGCATCGGAAATCGTGCGTCAGGTCGCGATTATCTCGAGCCGGGATCAAGCCGGCTCAGCCAGCGTTCGGCGCGATCCAAACGTACCGACACGATCTGCATCTGCAATGTTCTCGTGCGGATCGGATCGGGCTGCCGATCGAACGCCAGAATCTTTCGGGCACTCCGCGCCAGCTTTGACGAACCGGTGAGCCGTTTCAAGAACTCCCTGGCGGCGGCGTCGACAGGAGTCTGTGTCGCAATCACCAGTTCACTCAGGAACTCAACCAATGCATGCATGTCCCGCGGCATGGCCGCAGGGTCACCCCGGAGTGAAGACGACAGTGCAATGCGCACGCACTCTTCGTGGACAGCGGAAACTCGTGCCACTTGGCCCAGAGTGCGCGCCACGCGGGCGGCGAGGATGAACCGGGCCGACAACAGTCGATGCAAAACCGCTCCCAGTTGCGACGGATCAAGTCGGCCATCATCACAGGCGGCGATCGCGATGTCGGTCGCCAAGGTCGCTTCTCCATGTTGTTTGGCGGAGAGTCCCACTGTCAGTAACAAGTGTCCGATCTCATCCAACGGCACGTCAGGATCGATCAGTGGATCGAGATAGTGTCGATTCGCCCACTCGACCTGCCACCAATCGAGGTTTGTGGCGATTCGCAACGCTCCGCGGGCAATCGTCGGAGTTTGATTGACGGGATGGACCAGAAACTGTTGGCGGACGAATTCAACCCCCTCAGAGTCACTCCAGTCCCTTAAATCGTGCAGATGCCAGCGACATGTTGGCAACAGTCTCAGGTCGAGGTTTTCCGCCGGGGGAGCGGGGGTTGGTTCAATGGTCAGTCGGATCAGTGCCGAGCCTTCGCGCTGTGGCGGCTGAAACCGGAACGAGGTTGTCACTCGCGTGTTTTTGTCTCCGCGTGCCGACCGGCTGGCGTGCGCGAGCCACTCAGGTAATGACGGCGACAAATCCCGGTCGCCGCCGATCAACGTGGCCTCCAGCGCGGCGAGAAATGGATGCTCCCCCTTGGGGAGTTGCCGGGCCGCTTCGTCGCGACCTTCGGGAGCGAGCCGCAGCAGCGCCAGCACCTGCTCCAGATCGGTCGCCTCCGCCAACACGCGTGGTTGACTCGCTCGGGCCACCAATTCAAGTGGTTCAATCCAGCCTCCACGGTGCGTGGGGGCACACAACGTCGCGACGGCACATCGTCGGAGGATCCGGTCGGCCAGTTCGTGTCCCCGTTCGCACAGTGCCTGCGCGATAAGGGGGATCCGCCTCGGATAGAGGCCTCGCGACAAGTCTCCCAGAGTATATTGACCCTCGATTCTCCCTTTCTCATCCTGCCGCAATTCGATGGTTCCGTAATCTCCATTCAACCACGCCAGCAGCACCCCCAGCAGGGAATGAGCCGGTTCCGCATCGGCAAACGGCAGGATCAACTGTCGTTCCATGATTTGCAGAATCCGGCGTAATAGCGGGGCCGTCCGCTTCACGAAGTCGGCTGGACGCAGATCACACAGCCGGGATACACCGTCATAAAGTCGCTCGAGATCATCGTGGCTGTCGATCGTCTCGACCAATCGGCTCGCGAGATCAACCAGCTCGTCCCAGGATTCAATCGGCACAAGGCGATGCGCGGGATCGAGCCGCGGGATTTCTGATCCAGTGAAAGTACAGCACGAGAAGTCGAAATCGCCGCGGTTCAGGGATTCCAGTGCCTGATCCACGCCAGCGACGGCTCTCCACGCCGGAGGAATCCGTTTGGCTCGACGTTCCAATTCGGATTTCGCTGCCAGCAAATCCACTGCGAACTCTGGAGTTGGCGGGGGGGAGATCTCAACGAGAGTGCGATTGGTTTCTGACTCCAATTGTTTCGCGGAAACCGCAGCGGATCCGGTGACCGATGCGAGCCAGTCTGCCAGACTGGATTGAACGGAGGGAGCCACGGCCGTTTTGGCCGCCGTCACTGTGTTGACGAGTTCCGAGTCGGCGGTAGTTCCCCATCGGGCGACTTCTGCGATTGCAGCGGTCTGCACGTCGATCGCAGTGTGACTGAGCGCCGTGGCGGCGAGTCGGGCGACGCGAGGACGCGCCTTAGGATCGCGCTCCGCGATCCGGTGGAGAGTCTTCAATGCCCCTTTGACGAGTCCCTTGCCGGGAAATCGCGGGACCGATTCCAGGCTATCCATAAGGAGTACCGAATCGATCGACTGCTGTTTGTCGATTTGATCAAGTGCCCTGAGTGCGAAGGCGGCGGTCGCGGCCTGATCGCTCTTGAGCAAACGCAGGTAGTTCGATTGGCGGGCGAACAGTTCCTCTTTGGTGGGGGCAAGCAGTTCGTGAAACCGCGCGAACCAGTTGGCGCGGTACGGGTGAAAGCCCCGTTCGAGTGCCGCCAGACTGGCGTCCAGCAGTCGTTCGCGAGGCAGAGTTCCCTGGTTCATCAGCGTCACGAGCGCGTCGCTCCAGCTCTGGTCGGACGTGTGTCCGCAGTAGTTATCGTGAGCGGCGAGACTCATCTCACCACTCCCCTCAAGTTCGAACAGTCGCCAGATCAGTTCGAGCAGATCGGGTTCAGCGGCCAAATGCGAGAGAATGTTCCAACCGGACCCTCGTCGACCGCGATTTTCCGACGGGTCACTCGCATAACTGCCGACCCCTCCCATCAGTGATGTCATTCCCAGGACGTAGTTCTCGTGACGCGGAGGTGGACAGAGTCCCGCACGCACCAGTCGGCGCGCGTCCATCCATTTTGGCGGAGTCGCGTCCAACAGATGATCGACAAAGTCGCCGAGCCAGGCGGGCCGACGGTCGGTTAGCACAGCGACGTCGTCCTCCGTCTTAACCCCCACCCGCCAGCGCAGTTTCTTTAGCGACGACAACGAACAGGCCGCCAAAGTGGCAACCTGCGCCGCTGCCCGTTGTTCGGTGGTTCCACGGGAACGAATCGAGTTCTCCTCGCGAACCACCTCGGAAATGAATGTGACCCAGTTTTCAACCTGCCGGGCGACTCCCTGGCGTTCGGGTTCACTCGCTCCGCGGAAGAACTGCATGCAACCGGCACTGTCTCCCTGCTCGAGCAACGATTGGAGGCGTGTGGCATCGAGTGACACAAGACTCGACTCGAGCTGCTGAGTTATCGGTTCAGGCAATGGTATTCAGCTCGCGTAGGGTGGCACTGGCGTCGCCCTCAACAGTCAAACGGGCGGCCAGCACGTGCTTGCATGGGCCGCGCTGTCCTTGATTCCTGCTGAACCAGGGGCAGGTGCAGCGGTCTCCTTCAGGACGCAGTCGTACGAAATGCTCGACGTCGGTTCCAGCGACCTCGACGTCCCATCCGTCGCCAACCGAGTGCAAGATACGAACACTCCGGTTGGCGACCAGTTTGCGGGCGGCGAGCAGTCGGGGCTGCTGACGTTCGACATCGTCGAGTTCGAACGGCAGCACGCGATGAAAGTACTTTCCGGTGGTCATGTCGTATCCAACCAGGCCGCGAGCCCCCAGCACTGCGAGCGCGGCCTCGATCGCCGACTCAGAAACGCCCCGTTGGAGGGCCAATCGCCCCACATCAAACTGCGACTGCCATTGCAGTGAGTCGACAACCCCAGGGAGCGCGTCCTGCCAATTGCCGGTCGCGAGTCGGGCCAGAATTTGCCCCTCGCCACTAAACCCTCGGAAGACCTCGGGGCTCAACAGCGCGATGAACCGCCCGATGTCGAATTGAAAGTCCCAGGCGTTGGTCTGCGAGGATTCGTCGTACCAGACGGTGATGGCTCGGGACGAGCCAACGAGGGGTGCGAGAATCCGTAGCCGATCGGTTCCCTCGATCTTGACGGCACCGCGCTGGTCACACGCCGCGAATCGGAGGGCGCGCCCCATCCGTGTGAGGAACACTGGCTGACGCGCGGTTTTGCCCTTGGGCAACGTCCTCAACAGATCCCGGGCTTCGAGGGGAGTCAAATCGAAATGCGGCGTGAGTCGGACCTGATACGCCTGAACTTCGCAGAATCCTTTGATCCACCGAACGGGTAACTCGACCTGACGTTCGACGATTCGGTCCCCATCGCGGGTCAGTGTGATGCCGGTGCCACCCACCTGGAGTCTGGCTTCGTGTCGATCGTCAAGCCGTCGCAGAGCGACGCGCATGGTGTTGTTAAAGTCCACATTGGTCGTCCCCTTGCCCCGCAACTCGACATCAAACGCGTCCGGGTTCAGGTCCAATCGGGCGTAAACACCACAGCAACTGGAAAATCCCTCAAACCGCAGCAGGCCACCGCCACTGGTGACCACGGGGTCAAGCAATCGGGGGTTGGCCGGCTGATGGAACCGGGTGCGGACGATCTCGGTCAGCAGGCTAAGACATTGTCCGACCAGGGCAGGGCGGCGCAGTCGACCGTCGAAGAACAGATCGTCGGACGTGCCGTCGAGACTGGTCGCCCACCGCATGGCCGGTTCGCTGGTGGTGTCGAACAGGGCCGACTCGAATGGATAGCGATAGGTGTAGCTCTGGACGGCGGACATTCGGACTCGGCCGGTGGACTCACCAGGGATGTGAACCGGCCGGGACTGGTCGCCGCAGCCGGTTGGTGGTTTGATACGCGGACCGAGGGGTGGGTGTCAAACGACAGTGTCACTGTTACCGACTGCGGCTTCGCGACATGTGGCGGACGGCGTTCCTACGACGCCGCGGTCTGGACGTCTTCGGCAGAGTCGAGTGGAGACAGATTGAAACGCCGCATCGGAAACGCCTGCTCGAACGACGCTGAAGTCAAACGACGGGTCACGCTTACCGACCGATCCGCCGCCTGTCGGCGTCGGGCGCGACGCCGCAGGAGCGTCGTTGCGACAAAAAGGGCGTCGTTGCGACTCATCCTTTAGCTGTTGACCTTCCTCGCAATCGCATCCCCCAACGGCGAACCAAACTGATCAATCGGCTTCAAGTGCGTCAGCTTTGCCAGCTTGTTGAGCAGCTTCTCAATCTCGGCGATCGGTTTCATGAACTTCCGCCAAGCCTTCGGAACCGCCATTTCGAGGTCGGTTTGCGTCAGATCCTGTTCGAGGACAAAGCCGAACGCCTCGGGACCATGTTTCCCTTTCGCGACGATGATCTTCCAGAACTTGCGGGGAATCTGCACTCGCGTCACACCGTCCCGATCGCGGCCACGAAAGACGGGATCGTCGTTAGCAAGAACCGGGCCGGCGAAGACCATCACCAGTTCGGCACTCGTTTCCTTCCGGACCAGCTCTTCCAGGTCCCCCCAATTGTCGACCCCTTTGGACGAGCGGTTGAAGTCCGCGGTCTGGGGCGAACAGTTGGTTGTGTGGTAGGTGTCGCCATTCGCCTTCTGAATGTCCTCAAACGACGTTCCATAACAGACGTCGTCGCGACGTACCAAGTGTCCTTTGTCGAACGAACTGCGGTCGTTGGTGTAAAAAATGTCCGGCAACTGATGTTCCTCGGCGATCCGCGGATCGGTTGCCCACGCTTCCCGGTCGTTGTCGCCGAGTTCGGTGAGTTCCTTTCGGGTCGGCTTTTTCCCATTGACCAGCCGGGGTTCGACGCGCCAATCGACGTTAGCGGCCGTGTAGATCGCCAGTCGCCGTGCTTTGTGCATGACGACGGAAAAGTGGTGGTACCTCAATTCGAACGACCCATCGGACAGCAGTGGGGCGGCGACCGCTTTGCCCGCTTTCGTCAGTTCGGGGGGCAGAATCGGGTTGCCATTCGCCAGTTTCAGAAACTGGGGATTGAATCCATGGCGTTTCGAAAGATCTCCGATGATTTTGGGCTGGACCCCTTCCACCTCCACGGTGTCCCCGGCCGCACCAGCCGTAGTGGCTGTCACGAGCATCTGCTGGATTTGTCCCAGCGACACGGTCACCTGAAGGGGGATGGTCCAGGTGACACCGCCGTTCGCCACGATGATCGGCGAGATCGCAGTCGAACCGGTCGCAGGGGACTGCTCAATCTTGACGGCGGGGGTCGCTGGTGGACGCTGTTCACCGGTGGGGGAGGGGGGAGTCACCGAAACCTCCTGGTTCCCAGCATGTTCGGTCGACTTCCAGACCGCCGCCCACTCCTGAGTCGCGGGAACCTTGCCGGCGAAATTGACGCCAGCGTTCACGACCTGGGTGTCTCGCGCGAGTTCCCAGGCGGGAACGGCGTAGTTCGACTTGAGATAGATTCCCGCGAAGTGCAACCCGACGATCTGCCCGGTCTTGACGTCGAGAACCGCCGACCCGGAATTCCCCCCCAGCGTCGAGCTGTCGTGCGTGAGGGCGTTGACACGATTGCCAAAGCTGTTGATCCGCTCGCGTGTTCGCAACAGCCCCGGATGCAACCGCTTGACGTTGTAGACCTTTTCGAAAATCCGATCCTGCAATTCCATGTCGTTTCGCACGTCTTTGGCCGGATATCCAATGACGGCGACATCCCGTCCCGAGAGTTCCTCGGCGGGCACAACCGACAGCTTGAGTACCGGGTGTTTCGCCGAGAGCCCTTTGATCCTCAGTAGCGCCATGTCCCAGTACGGATGGATCATGACGATGGAATCGACTTTCAAGACATCTTCCGTGGTCTTCTGGTATTCCTCCTTAAAGTCGCATTGCGCGGTCTGGCCGGGTTTGAACTGAATTCGTTTACCCAGTCCGGCCGCGAACAGTTCGGCCACGTGGCGGTTGGTCATCAATAATTCGTCACCCACGACAAATCCTGTTCCCCCGTAGGGAATCCAGGGACTGTCGGGGAGTTCAATTCTCCCGACGGAAGGAATCGCCGAAGTGATGTTCTTGCGGTTTTCGGCTCTTCCAAAATGCTGCCAGGGAGCCGGGGGAGTTTTAAAACCGTTATCTTGAATGAACACGACGGGGCGTTCACGGGGCAGGACAATCGCCTCCAACGCGTTCAATTGCGCGTCAGAGATCTCGCTGTCGGCGGCGTCCTGCGCGATCCGTTGCACCCCTTCGCGGGCATAGTCGCAGTGTTCCTCAACACTCGCGCCCCCCATCGATTCGAGGACACCACCCGGGGATCCTTCCGGTACGATCCGCTCGGCGACGCTTTCGAGATCCCCGGCGGGAGCGATCGATTTCAACAATTCTCGTAGCCGTTGCAATTTGAGTTTGCGGTCCATTTGTCATTCCTTCACGATCAAAAGCTGGGGAGCAGCGCGGAATTCCGATGGTTGTTGCCTGTCGGTTCGCTGGGGAGTGAGAACGATTTTCGGGGCGTCCCCCAGCGCTGTCCAGTGGAATCCCCGGAATTGTTGACAGACGCGAGGAAGGGTCACGTGGATAAAACTCCACACCACCTTTTCCCCAATCGTTCCAGATCTGGATGTTCCGTGTCGATTGCCGGCATGCCAGGGGGCGCGTCATAATCCTCATCAGCCGCATTCCTGTGACCATTGTCCACAACCACAACGAGATCGTGATGAGTGCTGAAACGCGTGTGAAGGAACTGGGACTCGTACTGCCCCCCGCTCCGAAACCTGTGGCGACGTATGTCCCCTGCGTGCAGGTGGGATCCCTGCTGTATGTCTCGGGGCATGGTCCTTTGCGACCGGATAAGACTCTGGTGACGGGGCGGGTCGGGTCCGATCTGACCGAGGCACAGGGCAAAGAGGCGGCCCGGATTGTGGGACTGGCGATGCTCGCGTCGCTGCGGAACTACCTGGGATCGCTCGACCGTGTCACCCGGCTGGTGAAGACGTTGGGCATGGTCAATTCGGCTCCCGATTTTCTCAACCATCCCCAAGTAATCAACGGCTTCAGCGACCTGATGGTCGAGGTGTTTGGCGAGCCCGGCAAGGGAGCCCGCAGCGCCGTGGGAATGGGTCCGCTGCCGGGGAATATCTCGGTCGAAGTCGAAGCGATCTTCGAGATTCGCGATTGACTCCGGGAATTCGGATGCATTGGCCCACCGGATCTGCATAGAATACAAGACGTCGGGAGTCGGTCGTTCGATTTCCGATGTCTGGTCTTTCTGTGTTCCCATTCGAACATACCGCTGTGAGACACGTCGCAGCCCGCCGCACCGTGTTGAGACCATCGCACCTGCTGATCTGGTGCTTGGTGTGGTTCGCGATGCGCGCCCCGTTGCCCGTGTGTCACGCGCACGCCGCCGAGGCGGTTCTACCCGTCGAAGCGAAACTGGAGCGGCATCTCCAGGCACATCACGCCGGCGCGAATCGGTCGGCGTGGCTGGACTGGCACATCCATTGGGTCTCCCCGACGGAATTGCGGAGCGGCTCGCTGACATGGACGGATGACGAATCGTCACCGTCCGATTCCGATCCGCAGTCCGACGAAGAGTTCTGGTCGGTGGCCGGGGCGGTCGCGGGGCCGCTGGGAACGATTCAGACGGCGACCGAATTCGCCGTCGCGACAGGGCAAGGGGGGCGTTTCTCTAACTTTCCCTATGTCGCCACGTACTCAGCGGGGGGGTTGATGGCGGTTCATCGCAAACCGGGGGGAATGCGCGCGCTCATTCGCGTCGCGCTCTGTTAGCGGGGGTTGGTTCGCGTCTCTTCCCGGGGGCTGTCAGATCTTCGCGGAGTTGAGACGGTGAATCGCGACCGGACATGGTCTGATCGCGTGTGACTTTTGATGGCTGGGTCGTTTCGCGCGTGTTCGCGGCGATCTTCAAAAGTGATTTCCTTCCCGCGTGGGTTCGACGAGTCATGAGCAAACACTTCCCTCCGAATTGGGTCTCCCTCATTTTTGCCGCCGGTTGCCTGTTGGCGTGTGGTGTCTGGCTGGGACGGTCCTGGAATCCCCCTCCGGTGGTGGACGTCCCAGTGACCGAGAAGGCGGACGTCATGGAGACGACTCCCGGAGTCGTGCATCTCCAGGAATCGAAGCGGATCGCTGCGGGAATCGAAGTCGCCGTGGTGGAACCGCGACCGATGCACCGGGTGAACATCGTTCCGGGGAGGGTGCACTACGACGACACCCGGCACGTTGAGATCAAGGCGGCCACCGAAGGTGTGCTGACCCAGGTTCTGGTGAAACCGGGTGACAAAGTCGAACCGGGCCAAGTGCTGGCTGTGTTGAGCAGTCCCGAAGTGGGGACCGCGCGGGCGGATGTTTTGCAGCGGCAGTCGGAACTCGACCTGGCTCGCAAACAATCTGCCTGGAAACAGAAGACCAGTGAGAGTGTCGCGGAACTCATCGCCGCGATTGATGAACGCCGCTCGATGAAGACACTCGAAGCGGAGTTCAAAGAGCGGATGCTGGGTGAGTTCCGCGGGCTGCTGCTGTCGGCATATTCCAAGTATGTTCTTGCGGACAAACTCGCGTCGAAGGTCAACTCGGCGGCGGAAACCGGCGCGGTCTCCAGCCGGCTGGTCGATGAACGGACCAGCGAACGCGAGTCGGCTGAAGAGACGCTGAAGTCGGTTTGTGAGCAGTCGCTGTTCGACACTCAGCGGGGAAAAGAGGCCGCCCAGGCGGCGGTTCAAGATGCGCAGCGGCGTTACGACATCTCGCGACATCACCTCACGTCGCTTCTGGGCTATGAAGAGCCGGGGGTGGAGCGGGGAGGGGAGGCGGCGGGGTTGTCGCTGGTGGAAATGCGAGCCCCATTCTCTGGTACGATCGAAGAGCGTGTCTGCGGAGTGACGGAACGACTGAAACGGGGGGATCGGCAGTTTATTCTGGCGAATACCAGTCAGTTGTGGATCGCCGCCGATCTGCGGGAAGCCGACTGGCCGGCGTTGGCGATGCAGACCGGGCAAGAGCTGCCTGTCGAATCCCCCGCGTTGCCTGGAGTGAGGCTCAAGGCCCGGGTGTATTACCTGGGGCGGGAAGTCTCGACCGATTCCAACGCGATCCCCCTGGTGGCGACCATCGACAATACAGACGAACGGCTGCGTCCGGGGTTGTTCGTGCGTGTCTCGATCCCTCTCGAGTCTGATGAAGAAGTGCTGGCGGTTCCGTCGAGCGCTATTGTCGAGCATGAGCGGCAGCGGTTCGTCTTTGTTTCCGAGGCGGGAAATCACTTCCGCCGGGTCGACGTGAAAACCGGTCGCGAGGAGGCTCAGTGGATCGAGATTCGTTCGGGGTTGAATCGCCGACAAAGCGTGGTGGTGGCAGGCGCATTCGCGCTGAAATCGGAACTCTTGCTCGAACGCGAGGAGTAGTCACATGCTCTCCCGGCTGATTGAGTTTTCGTTACAAAATCGCTTTCTCGTGTTGATTCTGACGGCGATCGTGTCGTTGCTGGGAGTGGTTTCGGCCATTCGCCTGCCGATCGATGCGGTCCCCGATCTCACGAACACCCAGGTGCAAGTCGTGACCGAGGCGGGTCCGCTGTCTCCTGTTGAAGTCGAACGCTACCTGACGTATCCGGTCGAATCGACGATGAGCGGCCTCCCCAAAATCGAGGAACTCCGCAGCGTTTCGAAATTCGGTATTTCCGTCGTCACGATTGTCTTTCAGGAGGGAACCGACCTCTATCGCGCCCGGCAACTCGTCACTGAACGCCTTCCCGCCGCGATGTCGCTCATTCCGAAAGGATACGGAGTGCCGCGACTGGGGCCTCTGACAACGGCGCTCGGTGAGATCCTGCAATTCGAAGTTCGCAGCGACGCGGGACACACCGCGATGGAACTGCGCACCATCCTCGACTGGGAAGTCGCGACAAGGCTCCGCGAAGTGCGGGGGGTGACGGAAATCAACACGCATGGCGGCTTCTTCAAGACCTATGAAGTCCGCCCCGATCCGGATCATCTGACCAGTTATGGAATTTCGCTGGAGAATCTGTTTCAGCGTCTGGAAGAGAACAACTTGATCGCCGGTGGTGGTTACGTTGTGCATCACGACGAACAGCGGTTCATTCGCGGGCAGGCGCTCCTCACGAGCGCCGCCGACATTCTCGAAATCGTCTTGAAACGTGAGGCGGACGGGACACCCATCCTGGTACGCGACGTCGCCGTCGTGGAGATTGCCCCGATGACTCGCCAGGGGGCGGTCACCCGCGACGGACGAGGGGAGGCGGTCACCGGCATGGTGATGATGCTGATCGGCGAGAATTCCCGGGTCGTGGTCGGAGCGGTGAAGGAGCGGATTGAGGAGATTCAAAAGGTGCTTCCAGAAGGGGTTCGGCTGGAAGTCACCTACGACCGTTCGGCGCTGATCGGACGCACGCTGCATACCGTGGTCACCAACCTGGTCGAAGGGGGGGCGCTGGTGATCATTGTGCTGCTGATCATGTTGGGAAGTTTGCGGGCCGGGTTGATCACGGCGCTCGCGATTCCGCTGTCGATGATGTTCGCCACCAACCTGATGTGGGGTACGGGAATCACCGCGAGTCTGATGTCGCTGGGGGCGATTGACTTCGGACTGATCGTCGACAGTTCGGTGATCATGATCGAAAACTGCATCCGCCGACTGTCGCACGATCAGGGGCGAACGCCGCGGCTGGAGCTGATTCGCGACGCGGCGATCGAAGTGCGGAAGCCGACCATGTTCGGCGAACTGATTATCGCGGTTGTCTATGTTCCCATTCTGGCGCTGGAAGGGATGGAGGGGAAGATGTTCCGTCCCATGGCGCTGACCGTACTGTTCGCGCTGGCCGGGTCGTTGGTCCTGTCGATGACGTTCATGCCCGCGCTCGCGTCGCTGGCGCTTCCCAAAATCGTCGACGAAAAAGAAGTCTGGCTGATCCGGATGTTGAAAAAGGTGTACGAACCCTTGGTTCGTCGCGCCATCGCCCACCCAGTGATCACTGTGTTGTTCGCGCTGTCTGTCTTCGCGCTCAGTCTACCGGTGGGGGCGAATTTGGGGGCGGAATTCATGCCCCGACTCGAGGAAGGGGATCTGTTGATTGAGGCGGTCCGACTGCCAACCGCATCACTGGAGGGATCTCTCACGATGTCGACCAGCATCGAAAAGACGCTTATGGAATTCAACGAGGTGGAAACGGTTTTCTGCAAGACCGGTCGCCCGGAAATCGCGAACGACGTGATGGGGGTGCATCAAACCGACGTCTGGGTTCTGCTTAAGCCGCATGCACAGTGGCCGGTGCGGACGACGCGTGATGCGTTGATCGCCGAGATGTCCGAGAAACTCAACGCGCGGGTTCCCGGGGTGGCGTTCGGGTTCACCCAACCGATCGAAATGCGGGTCGATGAACTGGTCGCCGGCGTGAAGGCCGATGTGGCAGTCCAGTTATATGGAGACGACCTGCAGTTGCTGGGTGCCAAGGCGAAAGCGATTGAACGGGTGTTGAAGGGAATTCCCGGGGCGGTCGATGTGAAGGCCGATTTCCAGGCGAATCTCTCGACGTTGAGGATTGAACCGCGCCGCGAGGCGCTCGCCCGTTACGGAATCGACGCCGCGAAGGTGATGGACGTGGTGTCGGCACTTGGGGGGCGTGAGGTCGGGGTGATATTCGAGGGGCGGGCGCGGTTCCCGATTATTGTCCGCGTCCCCGAGGAGTGGCGCAAGGATGTGAGTCTGTTGAGTCAGTTGCCGGTCGCTTCCGCCGGGGGCAAGTCCATTCCGCTCGGGGAACTCGCCGACCTCATTCTGGAAGAAACTCCGCCATCGGTCGATCACGAATCGATCCGCCGGCGAACGTTTATCTCGGCGAACGTGCGGGGGCGCGATGTCGCCAGTTTCGTCAACGAGGCGAAACGCACCATCGCGGAACAAGTACCAATTCCGACCGGGTACGAAATCAAATACGGAGGGGACTTCGAAAACCTGCGGTCGGCGGCGCTGCGACTCGCGTTGATCACACCATTGGTCCTGCTGATCATCTTTCTGTTGCTGCACTCGACGTTTCATTCACCCCGGCTGGCACTGTTGATCTTCCTCGCGGTACCGATGGCGGCGTCGGGAGGAGTCTATGCGCTGGCATTGCGGGGAATGCCGTTCAGCATTTCGGCAGGCGTCGGATTCATCGCGCTCTTTGGTGTCGCGGTGTTGAACGGGCTGGTGTGGGTGAGCGCGGCTGAGAATTTGAGGCGGTCGGGAATGGATCCCAAGCAGGCGACGCACGACACCGCCGACGCCCGGCTGCGACCGGTGCTGATGACGGCGATGGTGGCGGCGCTCGGGTTTCTGCCGATGGCGCTCTCGAAAAGTGACGGTGCCGAGATGCAGCGTCCCCTGGCGACGGTTGTGATCGGCGGGCTGTTGACGTCGACCTTGTTGACCTCACTGGTCGTGCCGGCGATTTATCCGCGATTTGTGAGGGGACTGTCGATCGGAGAGAAATCGGCGGCGTAGAACGGGTCGAAGCCACTACAGCGTGTAAATCCTCTTCATCCTGTCCAAAAATGAGTCGAATGGTCCGGAATGGAC
>CAMATH010000068.1 GCA_945860955.1 Planctomicrobium piriforme | reverse complement strand
GATCTTTCTCGCCACTCGCGAGAGCATCCGCGACCCGGTTGATCTTAAAAATCAATTCCGCGGCCGGCTTTTGCGATTCGGTGATCGTCTCACGCAGAACGTTGTCGTTGTAAGCGGGAAAATCGAGTCGCGGAAGCGGAATGTTCTCGATCTTCGTCGCTTTCGCCGCCGTCACCAGGGAGTTCTTCGCCTTGTTCCCCACCAGACTCTTCTGATAGTCGACGATCGGGCGGTAGTCGGGAGGATAATTCCGCATAACCGCCGGGCTGAACTTCACGTTGGAATCTTCCTGCGCCACGTAGTACAGCCCTCCCGTCTCTTTACAGAGCCGGGTCAGCGCGTACGGTCCGTAGCCCGATGAGAGCTGTCCCAGATTCACCGGGCGATTGCCCCACAATCCAATGTTCAACGACTCGGGGAGAACCGTTTCCGGACCGGCGTCGTAATCCAGTTGCAGCTTTTCACCGTCTTCCATCGTCCAATCCATCGTCGCCTTCTCGCGACCAAACGGGGCGACGTTCCCCACCACATACACGCGAATCCCCGCCCGCCGGCACATGATCAGAGTCTCTTCCAGATAGCGCTCGGCATCGTCCCCCTTTTCATCGGTGATGATGAACAGCCGAACGTTCCGCCCTTTGCTCCGCTCCCGCTGAAACTTCTTCGCCAATTCTCCCACAGCAGCGAAGACGTTTTCCTTGCCCGACGGGTCATTCGCGATCGAACGAACCTTGGCAATCAGCGGCTTCACGTCGGCGGCCGGCTTGTCGTTCATTAACGCGTACTTCTCACCATAGGTCGCCACCACGGTCTGCAACGAGTCCGCACCCCCCTCGCCCAGAGACTCAAGCTGCCGATAGACATTCTCAAACCGGTCGGCAATCAGATTTCGCCGTTCTTTTAACGACAGCGACTGATCAAACAACCAGATCACCGTCGTCTTCTTCTCATGCAGCGACTGCTGGATTTCCCACGTCAACCGATCGATCGCCCCTTCCACCCCGCCTCCCCCCTGCGCGGTGTTTTCCACCGTTCCCCCGGTGGTGTCGACGGTCCCGCTGAAATTTCCCTCGGCGGGCAATTGCGGTCCTTCGTCCGCCAGTTTGATGTCCGGATCGACCTCAGCAGCCTTTTTTTCCAGACTCGCCTCGGCTCGCTCTTGAATCGACGACGCGGTCGGAGCGGCAAGGTTCCCCGGACTGAGCAACTGGTTGACGTCGGGCGATGTCCCGACCTGATCAGTCACCGTATTGTCGAAGACAATGTCGTTTTGCAGCTCTTCGAGCGCGCTCAGAATCGACGGGTCGACCTCGGTGCTGATCTGGTAGCTCCACCCCAACAGCGCCACCAAAACCGCCCCGTGAATCCCCACGCTGATCGCCCAGCCCGGAAGATCCCGCATGGAAAACCACTGCCGACTGTCATCTCCCAACACCCCGCTCACTCCGGCCGCCGCACGAACCTGGCCCCCTGCGCTCGGTCGGGCCGTCCCCGGGGTCATTGCTACACTCATCGCACGAGTCCTCAGCAGGTGTTCCCAAGATCCGTCCGGCGGTTTTCCCAAACCGCTGACAAATCCCTGACTTCTTCCAGTCTACCCCGATTCTCGACTGATGAAAACTCCAGCAACGGAAATCCGCGCAGGTTTGGCGTAGCGTTTCGCGACACTGTGGCGAAATGCAACAGCCGTCCGCCGCCAATTTGGCGGAATCATGTCGATTAACAGAGTCTTTGAGGAGATTACCGCACGAGCCGTGCCAATGGATCGTTATCCGCCAAACAGCTTTTTTAGAAAACTGGGCTGTTTAATCTCGCCCGTATCTCGGCGGACAGGCCCTTTGGCCGGGGCGACGGTCGCGTCGGGTGTCGAACCGGTACGTGCCTCCCGTTTGCGCCCCGGCTGGAATCCCTCCGCGTCTCTTCCCTCCACACCTGGTCGCGATGGTGCCAAGACTTCGTGTCCCACAGGCCGAACCGCTGAATCGCGACTTGAGGCCGGTCGCGATTCCGACGATTGCAACCGGTTGTTCCCTGCGGGAATTCGCAGCCGCGATGTGGAATTCTGCGGTCGGGCGGCGGCCGCGAACGGATTCTCTTCCAGCCCCTGGTTCTTGCCCGACTTGGGACTCCGTCGCGACGCCGACCCCGGGACCGGTGGCAACTCGCCCCGACCGGGAAGTTCCGGAAGTTCGGGCAGCTCAACCGGCGGCAAGTCGATGTCGCCCCCTTCGCGCGAATCGAGCGGTTGCGACGAATCGACTCCGGGGAGATCGCCGTAGGGCAATTCCGGCAGCGGATCTCTCCCGACCGCCGACCCCGGTCGACTCAGTTCGAACGAATTGTCGGCTGGCTGGTCCGACGTGGGGTAGCGGGTGTTGGAATAATCGGGACGCAAGGCCAATGGATAGCAACGATCGCGAAACGCCCGGCTGAACGGTCCGGTGGACGCGAACTGTTCCTCGTAAAAGTAGACCCCGTGGGTCTCCAGAATCGTGCCGCTCTGGCGTTCGAGCGTCGCCAATTGCGTGTTGTACACCGTCAACGAGTTGGCCTCGCTGCTGATCGTGTTCCCCCAGTCGGTGATCGCCTGCAACACGTTCAGGTAAATCGTCCGGCCATTCTGGAACAGCGCCATCTGATATTGCAGACTGACCCGAGCCGCCTTCCGCGCCTCGCTGTACGCGATGAACTGCTCGTACGTCTGGTCGACAAGTCGGGTGGTGGTCGCGAGCTGGTGGACGGCGGCGTGTCGCCCCTGGTTCAGGTTGGCTCGGTCCCGGGCGATCGCGAGTTCACTCTGCCGCTGGAACGCCCGATTCTGGCGCAACCCGAGCGGCACTGACAGATTGATCCCCAGATTCCAGTCGTTGAACTCGCCGGGGGATGTACTCAGAAAACTCCCGTCGGGCTGAACGCCGTTGAGGCCTTTCCAGCGATAGAGCGCGAACGCGTCGACCCGCGGCTGGGCGTTGTTTTTGGCCTGAGTCAGTTGCTGGCCATCGGCCTGCAAGGCGAGTTGCAGGTCGATGAGATCGGGACGATATTCCGCCGCCAGGTCGCAGAGCGCGTTCCAGTCAGCCAGGTAGCGGTCCCGGCGAGGCTCGGTGACCGGAATCAGCTCGGTTCCATCCGAGGGGGGAAGCCCGATCAGATTGCGGAGCGCCGCCTCGCGCTGAATCACGTTGGCCTCCGCACTCACTTGTGTCGCCCGGAAATTGGCGAGCGCCGACCGGGCCTGGGCCACCTGCGCGATGTCGTTGATGTTCCCGCGGAATCGTGCCTCGCCCACGCGGAGCGCCTCTTCCAATTGTTCAACCTGTTGTCGACGAACCCATAGGTCGACCCGCGCCACAACCAGCGACCAGTACCCATCGACGACACTGCGGACCTGCTCCTGAACAATGTCTTTGAACTGGTAGAAGCTCCGTTCGGTCCCGATTCGCGCGATCACAATCGGAGCGAGGTTCGCCTGAAAGCCCGCCCCTTGCAACAGGGGCTGGGTGTAACTGAGTTCGGCGGCCGGCCCTCCCTGCCGATTCAGTGGAACGAGTTGATTGCGAAACGTCGTGGGACTGGTCGCGATGGAAAACGTCCCGGTGCCGCCGGTGGTGTTCGTTTGTTGCAGAGACGTCCGAAAATCGTAGTTGTCGGTCCCGGTCCCGGCGATCAGAGCGTGGTTCGGGTTCAGGGGGTCGTAGAACGCGACGCCGTTTTCAAACCGACTCCAGCGGTTGGTCATCCCCAGGGTCGGGTCAAACCGGGACTGCTCAACATCGATTCCGGTATTGGCGATCGCGGGATCGTAGATCGTCCGTCCACTGGAGACGGCGGTATTGCCCGCCAGGATCCGGATGACGTCGGCATTCGCGAGACAGATTCGAATCGCCTCGTCGAGCGACAGGAGAATCGGCTGTTCTTCGACCACGCGGGCGACGGTTCGGGGTGACGAATTCGCCAGCAACGGTTCGTATTCGATCTCTTCCGCGGGGCGGGCCTCGACCTGACGCTGTTCCGGCCGAATGATAGGCAATAGCTCTCCGGCCCAAGCCGACGGGCCAGGAAAGCACATTGCCAGGGCCAGACCCCAGGCGCAAGATCGAGAAACGAGCTGTCGCATATCGGAAGTATCGGCGAATCTGTGCCGATTGCGCCAGTAAATCCGATTACACAGGCGACTGAGTGTGCCGTCGAAGAATTCAGAAGGGGTCCGTAAATCGGGCGGCGACTCGTCGCGTGCTTGCGATCCCCTACCCCAAGTCCTTCCGGTTTCAAGTGAGCCACGACTTCGACACTGCAGTTCACTCGACAAGCTTCGCCTCATTCTTCAAAGACGACTCATCGCGCAACCGGCTGTTGTCGATTCGCTCGAACCGCCACAGTCCCAAGGTCTGATCGTCCGCCGCGAACGGTTCCGTCGGCGACTTTCCAATCGCGCGGACCCCCTTCGAGATCCGGACTTCATCCAGACAGCCAACACAACCGATTTCCCGTCCCACCAATGTTCCCAAACCCAGTCCATCGTCACTGCTGGCGCGGGGATCGAATTTCACCTTTTGGTCGGCGACCAGTTTTCCATCGACGAACAGTCGCACCCGGTCCGGCTCGCGGACATACGCCAGGTAATGCCATTGGCCATCGGCGATGTCAACACCCGTCGCCACATGGTCAGGCACCATTCCGGGGGAAAACAGCGTCAGTTGCCCGCTCGTCGGCTGTGTGAACAATTCCCAGTGCGTGGACGAGGACTTGAGTTCGCTCGCAACCAGGATGTTGTAAGTCTGCTTTTGAAACAGACGCGCCCAGCACTCGACAGTCAGAGGGTTCGCGCGATAGTCGGCCTTCCCCTTGGCGATTGCCCCTCCTTTTCGTGTGTCGAATCCGTTCCCGAATTTTCCGTCCCGTAACAGATCACCCAGCGGAGGGACATCGATTTTCTCAACCGCCAGGTCGGGTTCGCCCGCCAGGGGAATGATTTTTCGCCCCGCGCTCCACGCCACGGCGCGACGCAGCATTTCGCGCGGCTCAAACGTGTTGTAGGTCTGCTCGCTGTGTCCCAATAGAGTCTGGAAGATCCGGCCTTTACCGTAAGTGTACGTCCAGGCCAATGGTTCGTCGGCGTCGGTCACCTTGGAATGGGCGGCGATCAATGGCTCGATCGGTTCCTCTCCTTCCTGTCGAAAGTAGAGTTCATCGGTCACATCGAACGGCTTCAGGCCGGCGGTAATTGGGTGAGCCAGTTCGGTCGGCGTGACACGAAACCGGCCAAACGCGTCGTGACCGCTTTTTCCCTTGTGATTCCACATCCGGCGGGTGATTTTGCGATATTCCGGCCACTCCGCCGCCTCGGCCATGGGGAGGGAAAAGTGGTAGGCCCCATTGGCGAAATGGGGCAGAATCAGTCCTCCGCCGTTCTCCAGAAACCGAACAAACGCCGATCGCGACTCCGCCGACAGTGCGGTCGGATCGTGCCAGTTGACATAGTTCTGGACGATGACGTGGTAGTCCTGGAGCGGCTTTCGCGCGAGATCCTCAATGTCATTGGTGACATCGACCTGTATCCGTTTGTCCCGCTCCAATAGTGACTTGATCGCCGGCGTGGTCTTTTCCCAGTTGTGCCATTTGTGTGCGTCGTTTCCCGCGAACATCAGCACACGGATCGGCCGGTCGTCAACATCGGCCCGCGTGACCCCCGAAATTCCTGCGAGCGCCGCGGTGATTTCGTCGTGGTTGTAGTACCGGGCCTCGACACCCCCTTCGGGCACTTCGGCCCCCGCCGTCCAGACCATCGCGTTGAGGATCAGTTTACGGAATTCCGCCCGTCGCCAGTTGTCGTAGAAATGCCCACAGGTCGTACCAAACCCGCGCCCCTTTTTCGCGCGCTCACGCACCCAGGCGACCACGCGCCCGTCGGGATCGCGACCGTTGAGTGCCGGCACCCGCCAGATTGGCTTCACGCCCTGTGTGTCGGACGCGAACCGCAGATTGTAGTAGAACTCTTCACGCAATTTGACCGGCGTCAAACCGCGGGCGACGGGGTGTTCGGCGGCTTGAACTTCCACCTCGGTGTCGAGTGTGGTGATCGCCGAGTACCACTGCCGCTTGCCCTCGGTTTCCCAGTCAAAATATCCCCCTATCCAGTCGAGAACCTGTGTGGCGTATTTGTCGGGAGCGAAGGTGGAAAAGTGAAATGTCGCGAATCCGCAACCCCGGTCGATCTGTTGCTGGACGAACTTGACCCGCGCTTCGTTCTCGAGGAACGGAGTCTCTTCAAACAGATCGCCGTCACGGCCGTCGGAGATCACCAGAATCGTGTCTGCTTTTTCGAGCGAACTCTGGTCTTCAGGCCAGCCATCGAGGTGGAATTCAGCCGTCACGCGGTCGCGGACGTTGGAATTGTCGAGCATCACCTTAAGGAGCTTCGCCGACCAGCCATAGTCGTGAATTCCATTTCCCACGGGTCCGTGGCTCTTCTTGCCGGCGATCACCACGATTCGCCTGGGATCGGCCGGCGCATCGGCGGCGAAAGCTGCCTGCTCCCACGCCCCCCCCAGCAGGGACGCCGCCATCATGACGACCGGCCAGCAGAACGTAAAACGCGAACAAACTCGCAAGGGAGAACCGTATGACATGATCACTGTTGAGCGGCGAAGGACGATCGGGCGGGACGGAACTGGAACCAGAGAACAGTCGGAGCGCAGCGAACGCGACATTTGTCATTGGGTCGCCGCCGAACCGGTCACGAACCTGAGTCTCTCCCGCATTCTTACAACGACTCGTCCTGGATGCCACAGGCTCCCCATTTGCGCTCAACCCCCGCTTTCTGGGGCAACGGCCTCAATCGAGATGGCGTGGCTTTGAGTCAACCCGCTTTGGCCCCTTCTTCGCCAGGCTTGGGCGCGGGGACTCGCTTCAACGTGCCGTTCTGGGCTTCCTGCACAATCTCTGCCAGCAGCGCCACATCCTGCGACTTCATCAGATGCGTGATCCGCGAGGGGGGCACGCGCATGCGCGTCATGTACGTTT
This sequence comes from Planctomicrobium piriforme, assembly GCA_945860955.1. GTDB lineage: Bacteria > Planctomycetota > Planctomycetia > Planctomycetales > Planctomycetaceae > UBA10511. The sequence goes on along the minus strand of CAMATH010000068.1, from coordinate 36,260 downwards.
CCGCCTGCTCCCACAGCTTGGCCCGCTTTTTTCCCTCGGCGAGGTACAAATTGCTCACCAGCTCGGCGAACCGCTGTTCGTCTCCCTCTTCGCGGTGATCGTAGTACCGCTTGATGACCTTCTTCTGGTAGTCGCTGAATTCTGACATCGATCTGTCCCCAACGGGGTGTGAGTGGTTACTGTTTCTCGATCGCCGCGAATCGCGCGACGATTGATTTGGCCGACCGCAATCCATCAACCGCGGCACTGACGATTCCCCCCGCGTAACCCGCCCCTTCACCGACGGGGTACAGCCCCGCGAATCCGGGGCAGCAGCGGGTCTGATAGTCGCGATCGATCCGGACGGGGGAACTCCCCCGCATCTCGGGGCCGACCAGCACGGCATCTTTGAGGAAATCGCCGCGCCATTTGCGATCCATAATCGGCAAACCCGCCCGCACCGCCTGAGCGACCTCGGGGGGAAGTACCTGATTCAGATCCAGCGGAGCCAATCCGCGTTCGTAGGAGCAGTTCAATCGCTCTCCAGGGCGGGGCGATCGGCCCTGCACAAAATCGGTCGCCCGCTGGATCGGACAAAAGTAATTCCGCCCAGCCAACTCGAACGCCAGCGATTCGTACTTCTGCTGGAGTTCCACCCCGGCGAGCGGGTGCGGCCCCATCACCTGCGTCGGGTCAATCGTCACCACCAGTCCGCTGTTGGCGTAGGGGGTATCGTGCCGGGAGTTGCTCATTCCGTTTGTGCAGAACCGCTCGGCTTCCGACACGCTGGGAATCACAGTCCCCCCGGCACACATACAGAACGTGAACAAATCGGGTTGTCCGCGGGCCACCAGGGTGTAGTCGGCCGCCCCCAGGATTTCGAGATACCGATCGCGGCCGTATTTGTGCTTATTCACCCGTTCCTGCGGATGTTCGATTCGCAGCCCCAGTTGAAACGGCTTGGCGATCATCGGGACACCCCGCGCCAGCAGGCTGCGATACGTGTCGCGCGCGCTGTGACCGATCCCCAGCACAACCACCGACGTTTTGATGTAGCCGCTGGAGGTGAAGACCCCTTTGATCGCGCCATCCATCATGTCGAAATCGTCAAGCCGGCAGCGGAAGCGGTATTCACCACCCAGCTCTTCGATTTTTCGCCGAAAGTTCCGTACCAGCAGGGGGAGGCGGTTGCTTCCCAGGTGGGGGCGATGTTCGTAAATGATCTGAGACTTGCCGCCACACTCGACAAACCGTTCCAGAACCCAGTCGACATCGGCCCCGCTCATGCGACAGGTGAGCTTGCCATCGCTGAACGTGCCGGCCCCTCCTTCGCCGAACAGATAATTGTTCTCGGCGTCGAATTGCCCTCCACGGTCGAATTCCCGAATCGCGGGAACCCGCTCTTTGACAGCGTCTCCCCGCTCGAGGATCAAAGGGCGATAACCACGAACAGCGAGGTAGTATGCCGCCAGCAGACCTGCGGGACCGGAGCCGACCACAACCGGCCGATCGTCAAGCGGTCGGTCACCGGGCGCGGGGTCTTCAAACGCCGGTGGATCGAACGGTTCGATGCGAATCGCACCCTTGGGGCGCAGCTTGGCGGCTTCCAGACCGGGGAGATCGACGAGAGTCGAATAGACGAATTCGATGTCATCGCGCGATCGCGCGTCGAGACTCTTTCGCAGGATCCGCCAGCGGCCCAGATCGGCAGGGGTGATCCCCAGCGACCGGGCGATCGCCTGGGGGAGGGTCTCTTCCGACTGTTCGACAGGAAGCCGGAGATTGGTGATGCGCAGCGACATAATGGGGGATTTTAGTGACCCGGACCACGAAAGACCAGAATTTGGCGGAGAGGTTGCGTATTGAACGCTGCTCCCGCGATCCTGGGTATTTCGGTTCCCCGTCTGGGTTGTTCGTCGGCGAACTGGTGACTCACTCGAAACCGGTGTTCCTGCCCGACGCAGTCCGTTTCATCACCATCCCACACCAGCCGGTGTCACTCGTCGACCTCGTCGTCTCCGTCCGCCGTCTCCACCGCACGCGGGACCGCTTTCACCCGTCGAAAGACGGCGACGACATCTTCGATCGGCACCACGTACAGCAGATTGTCCGGTTCAAAATCGACCGGAATGGCGTTCTTCGGGTGGAAGAGCACCTTGTCGTACTTCTGGATGGGGAAATCTTCGTCGCGCTCGATCTGGGCGCTGACTTCCACCACGCGACCGGTGATCGTGGGAATTTCCGCCTTGTCGGGCAAGACGATCCCACCACGGGTCGTCTGCCGACTTTCGTCTTTCCGGATGACAATCCGCTTTCCGAGCGGTTCCACGAACTCTTTCATCGCACACCCCCCAGGGAGGGACCGGGTCAATTCGCCACGACGTTGATTGTATACGTGACGTGAACCTCTGCCAAATTGACAATCAGTCGCGGGGAGATTCGTGATCTCCGAATTCGCGTCCGACTGCCATTTCTGCAGGTATCACCGCAGGTATACGCAAATGAAGTGCCGGCGCTCGCCAGATTCCACAACTGGCAACACAACCGTTCCGGCCAACGTTGGATTGACGGGATCGTCCGATCGACCGAGCGGCCAGATCGAGTTCAGAGGCCCGTGGGGCGACTCTGTGTCGTATACCGTGGCAAGGCGTACGTTGCCTCGCCGCTCGCCGCGGGGGCTTCGGATGCGGGGCCACATTCCAGCGCCGGGGGACAATCGGGGTTCCAGCCGACCGGATCGCAATACCAGTCGCTGCGATTGAGTCCTTCGACCGAGGTATCGGGGCAGAACAACAGTTCTCGTCCGCAATCGGTCTCGTACAGTTCGCGGCGAACGGCGCACGAGGGATCTCCCGGTGCGCAGCACCCCGTAAACAGTGCCAGGAAAAGTCCAGTGGCAATCAGCCTGGTCGTTGTGTGACGAGTGATCATGACTTGTGTTCCGGGAATCCCGTCGGCGAGTTCTGAAGGTCATCGACTTCCTGGCGGCGACTCCTGACCGCAGACCTGTGCGCAAGGGCCGAAACCTCCAGGCTGCCCAGATTGCCAGTCGGGGACCGAACCGCTGGAGGAAAATATTTGTTTTTTCGATATATTTGTGTTTCATTTCTATTTTGAGGAATCGGCCTTCATCACTAGAATAAACCTCTGTGTCTGCGCGAAAATGCGTGGTTGTTGAACGATCCCCATCCACTGACCAACGAACTTCCCCCGCGAAGAGCGGACAACCGCGGCGCGTTTCTAACGGCCAATTCCCAACGATTTCCATGGTCACGAACATACCCCAAGCTGTCCCACTTTCCGCGACGTCGGCCCTCGACGACCTGAATTGGATGGTCGAGCAGATCCTCCTGGAGGGGGAACTGCCGATCGACCGTTCGGGACTCCGCCGCGCATTGCAGGAAGCGTGCGATGCACATTCCGGTCCGCCCGTCGAGAACTGGTGGGTCTGGATCACCGAAGGGGCCGCGAGTCTGGGACTCCGGTGCCGTTGCATTGAGGGAACAGCGGCCGACCTGCTGGAGTTCGCCGAGTGTGGTGCCCCGTTCATTTTTTGGTCTCCCCGGTCGGCGGAATTCCTCGGGTTGAGCGCAGCCAAAGGAAAACGCTGGAACGTGATGCGGGGCGGTTCCGAACGTGCGACACGCTGGATGCGACGCGCGGAATTGAAGAGCCTTCTGACGCAGGAAACACCTGAGGTCTTGCTGCGGGCGGTCGTGTTCGAAGGAAAAAGCACAGCGACCTTCCAGGAAATCGAACACCACCACGCTTCCCCCTTTCAACGGGTCAAAGGACTCCTCCGGCCAGAATGGTCAGACATCTGGGTGATCCTCGTCTACACGGTGGTCAATGGAGTGCTGGCGCTGGCGTCTCCGATCGCGGTGGAGTCTCTGGTGAACACCGTCGCCTTGGGGCAGTTGTTTCAACCCCTGATCATATTGTCGATTTTTCTGCTTCTGTTTCTGGGGTTCTCGGCGGCGCTCAAAGCCTTGCAGACCGTTGTGGTGGAGACGATCCAGCGCCGGTTGTTCGCGCGGGTCGCGGGCGATCTGGCGTACCGGATCCCGCGGCTGGTTCCCGAGGCGGCGGGGCATCATTACTTACCGGAAGTGGTGAATCGCTTTTTCGAAGTGGCAACGGTCCAAAAAGTGACGTCGCAACTGCTGATCGACGGGGTCTCCCTGGTGATCGGAGGAGTGATCGGCATGGTGGTGCTGGCGTTTTATCACCCCTGGTTGCTGGGAATCGATCTGACCCTGGTGGCATTGATGGTGTTCGTGATGTTTGTGCTGGGACGTGGAGCGGTGGCGACCAGCATCCAGGAGTCCCACAAGAAATACGCCATGGCGTCCTGGCTGCAGGATCTGGCGGCGTGCGATCAGGCGTTCCGTTACGCGGCAGCCCCCGACTTCGCGCTTGATCGCGCCGATCACCTGACGTACGAGTATCTCGACGCGCGTCGGCACCACTTTCGTATCCTGATGCGGCAGGTGGTTTTCACGCTGTTTCTGCAGGCGATTTCCAGCGCGGTGATGCTGGGGGTGGGGGGTTGGCTGGTCATGCAGAATCAATTGACGCTCGGGCAACTCGTCGCGGCTGAGCTGATTGTCACGATCATCGTCGGATCCTTCGCGAAGCTGGGAAAACACATCGAGAGTTTTTACGATCTGCTGGCCTCATCGGAAAAACTGGGACATCTGATGGACCTGCCGATTCTGCGTCAGGAAGGATTGGTGGGGTTTCCGGAGTCGGGAGCCGTTCGCATCGAATTCACCGGGCTCGCCTGTCACCATCATCATTCGAAGGGAGTGTCACCACTGACGGGTCGGATCGCGGCGGGTGATCGGGTCGCCCTGAAGGGGCCGTCGGGTTCTGGCAAGTCCACGTTTGTTGACTTGCTTTGCGGGAGGTTGGATCCGACGGACGGCAAGGTCACTCTGGATGGCATCGACCCACGCGATTTGCGACCGGACGTACTCCAAAGGCATGTCGCCGTCGTGGCGGCCACGGAGGTCTTCACGGGCACATTGGCAGAGAATGTTCACCTGGGACGGCCCGACGTTTCGACTCACGATGTGCGGAAGGCGCTGGAACAGGTGGGGCTGCTCGATGTGGTCTTGAGCCTGCCCGACGGGCTGGAATCGCAAATCACCCGATCGGGCAGGCCGCTCACCGAGTTGCAACTGCGTCGCCTGACATTAGCTCGGGCGATCGTCGCGCAACCCCGACTACTGATCATCGACGGACTGCTCGACGCCTTTTCGGATGACGACGCGTACGAGCTGACCTCCGTATTGTGTTCGAGACGTCATGACTGGACGCTCATTCTGGTGACTGGTCGAAAGGCGCTGACCCCCCTGTGTGATCAGACGCTTGAGTTGCGATCGCACAACCAACCCCTGCTGGAAGGGAATTGATCCCATGGTGGCATCACGTATCACACCGAGAATTGAACCGAGACCGCGTGCGACAACTCGGGCTCCCCGCTGGATCTACCGTGAGTCGGCAATGCCGGCGTTACGTCTGGCGCGATCCTCGCACTTGGCCCGAAGGCTCGCCAAAGTGCTTCTTGTGGTCCTGGTTCTGTTGACCCTGTTACTGCTGCTGGCCCCCTGGCAGCAGTCCTTATGGGGTACAGGCGAGGTGACCGCCTATTCCCCGAATGAGCGCGAGCAGGTGATTGAATCACCGGCCAAAGGACGGTTGGTACGGTTAGGCACTGAGATTTTCGAAAACGCGGCGGTCAAAAAGGACCAACTGATCGCGGAGATTCAAGATCTGGATCCTGACTACCTCGGCCGTTTAAGAAACAACCAGATGGCAAGCCAGAGGGCGCTGGACGCGGCGAAATCCCACCTCGAAGCCAGCCGCCGAAATCTCGATGCGGCCCGCACGATTGTCGGCGCCTACGAATCCCAGGAACTCGCTTACGAACGCGTGATCGAGGAGATTGTGGGGGCGGCTGATGCCCACATCGAAATGTCAAAACAAAAGGTCATTGCCGAGGAACGGAGCCTCGACGAACAGAACGCCGGTATGTTGCAGGCAGAGCAGGATCTCAAACGGCAAAAACAATTGTTCGAAGAGAAGATCGCCTCTCAATTGAAGTTTCAGGAAGCGGAGCGGAAAATGCAGGAGGCGCGGGCGAAGGTCCGCAAAGCCGAAGCCAATATCGAAGGGGCAAAACAGGATCTCGAAGCCAAGGAACACGACCGGGACGCCAAAGAGCAGAAGGCAAAGGCAGATCTGGAATACGCCCACGCGATGCTTCGCAAGGCCAAGGCCGACGTCGCGAAGTCTGAAAGCGACGTGGCGAAAAGCGAGTCCGAAGTGACGAAATCAGAAAAGGAACTGCTCGAAGCCGAATCGAAACTGGCACGCCAGCGGAGCCAGGAAATCCGAGCCCCGTTCGACGGGTTTATCGTCCAGATTTATCCAAATCAGGGGACTCAGGTGTTAAAGGAAGGAGACCCCATCTGCCGGATGGTGCCGGACACTCAGGACCGCGCCGTCGAACTTTATCTCGAAGGCAATGACGCGCCGCTGGTTCAAACGGGTCGGCACGTCCGTCTGCAATTTGAAGGCTGGCCCGCGATTCAGGTTCCCGGATGGCCGAGTATCGCGGTGGGAACTTTCGGCGGGACCGTGGTTTCGATCGACGCGACCGACAACGGCAAAGGAAAATTTCGGATCATGGTTCGCCCCGACGAATCGAAACAGCCTTGGCCCGAGGGACGGTTTGTCCGTCAGGGGGTCCGGGCCAACGGCTGGGTTCAACTCGATACCGTACCCCTGTGGTACGAAATCTGGCGGCGAATCAACGGCTTCCCTCCCGCCACAAAAACGACGACTGGAGAAGATGGAAAGCCTGGGAAGCCCAAAAAGCCCCTCAAGGTGAAAAACTAATCGCGAACCCGTGCCACTTGAGGCGGTATTCCTGAGTGAATTCATAGTTTTTTTCGGTGAACTGCGGCGAGTTTCGTGATTGTGTCGATAACACTTGAGGCGGAGACTTTGCGTTCGACGCCAGAAGCTGTGTCGTCCGCTCCTCCTTCGATCTCCAAGCGGACTCGATTCCACACGACAACACCCGCAGGATGCTCCCGGTGCGAAGTTTGTCTTCGATTCTCCTGCTGACGGCCGCACTGGCTGGCTGTTCAAGCCGTCCCGTGAGACTGCCGCCCATTTCACAGGCTGTGGAGTTGACGGAGGAGAATCAGCCGCCAGCTCCGTCACGCAATCTCGCAACTCCCGCCTCCGCGGATTCACTCGACACCAGGCGAGATCGATCGGTCGTTCTCGTGGCGGCGTTGGAGTCGGACCGAACCGATCAAATTCCTCCTGAACCGGATTCCAATCGGTTGCAAGTCGTCCCCAGTCTGCCCGATGACGAAGGTCTGCCCAACAATCAGGCCGAGGGATCGTTGCAGCTCGACGACGTGATCGAGTCGGTCTACCGGGCGTATCCCTTGTTGGATGCGGCGCTGCGGCAGCGCGATATCGCGGCGGGCGATCAGATGGCGGCGGCCGGAGCATTTGACCTCAAATTCTCCGCCGACAGCAACAACATGCCGCTGGGGTTCTATGAGACCTATCGGCAAAACCTGAAGATCAGCCAGCCCCTCTATACCGGCGGAGAGGCGTTCGCCGCCTACCGGATTGGCCGAGGGGGTGTGTTTGAACCATGGTACCTCGAACGGCAAACCAACGACGCCGGCGAATTCAAGGCGGGGTTGTCGGTTCCCTTTTCTCGAAATCGAACCATCGATGAACGCCGGGCCAACGTCTGGAAAACAACTTACGGCCGGCAGCTCGTGGAGTTCGAGATCCAGGCGGAACTGATCGATTTCGTCCAGAACGCTTCGTATGCCTATTGGGACTGGGTCGCCGCTGGCGAACGGTATCGAATCGCCGCCACGCTTCTGGATCTGGCGGCAAAACGCAACGACGGGATTGCCCGACAGGTCGAATTGGGAGACAAGGATCCGCCCATTCTCCAGGACAATCGCCGGCTGATTGTCTCACGAGAAGCGAAAAAGATTGAGGCTGGACGCAAGGTTCAGGACGGTGCTGCCAAACTGTCGCTGTACTACCGGGATGGCACCGGGAAACCGCTGCTTGCCTCTCCCGACGCGCTGCCCGAGTTTCCGGCACCAGGCCCGGTTGTTCCCGAACAGGTTGATGCCGACATCCAAATGGCGATCGAACGTCGCCCGGAACTGCGGGTGCTGGATCTGATGCACCAGCAGCTTGAGGTCGACTATTCCCAGGCCCACAACGAATTCCGCCCCGCTATCGACGGGTTCCTGGCGGGGGCCCAGGACATGGGACTGCCAACCAGCAAGAAGCAGGACAAGTCGCAGTTTGAACTCGAGGCAGGACTGGTTGTCGACGTGGCGCTACAACGGCGCAAATCACGGGGAAAAATGGGGGCCGTGCAGGGGAAGCTCGCTCAGGTGAGCGCCAAGCGGCGAATCACGCAGGACAAAATCGCTGTCGAAATGCAGCAGGCGTACATCGCTCTCGTCGCCGCCCGGGACCGGGTGTCCCGCGCTCGGGAGTCTCAGCAACTGGCTGACCAGATGGCGGCGATCGAACGTCGCAAATTTGAATTGGGAGACACCGACCTGCTCTCGGTCAATTTACGCGAACAGCAGGCCGCCGAGGCGGCCGACACGTTGATCGACACGCTGCTGGAGGCGTTTCGGGCGCAGGCCGACTATCGAGCCGCTCTGGCACTCGACGAAGCTCCGCCCGGTCCATGAAACAGTTTGTTTCGAGCCGCCTCAGAAATGGCGACGACCGCCGGGTGTTTTAACTTTCGTTCAACCGTGATCGCATAGTATCGCTCCAGGATTTCGTCGAGCCGTCCCACGACCTCGACCCCATGCTGACTGCAAATCTCGGGTTCAATCACGGTGGATCCGACGAACAGGCCCACCCCACCCTGTCCGAACGCCTTCATCAAGGCACTGTCGTCGAACTCGGCCTTCAGGTCGGGGCGGATTCCCCGACTGTTGAACCACTGGTCGAGTGAACGGCGCATCGCAGAATTTCCAGAGGGCAACAAGAAAGGGGCCGAATGCAGGCTCTGGGGAAATCCCTTTTTGAAACGGTCGGCGAGTTCGGTCGTTCCAAAAACGGAAACGCCAGACTCCCCCAGCAGGTGGTTGTACGAGCGAACCTTGACCGTCGGCGGAGCCGGCGAATCGCACAGAACCAAGTCCAGTCCCTGTACAGCCAGCTCGGCGAGTAATCGATCCGGCTTGTCTTCGAGGCAGACGAGGTGTGCCGGATCCGCCCTCTGCAAAGCCGGCTCCAGCAGTTTATACGCGATCAACTTGGGAACCACGTCGGCAATCCCCACGTGCAGCCGTCGCCCAGTTCCCGAAGCACTTCCCTTCACCACATCCTGCAACTCGCGGCCGATCGAGAAAATCTCGTCGGCGTAGCGGTACACCGTCTGTCCCATCTCCGTGAGAGCCAGGTTGCGTCCGACCTTCTTGAACAGCTTTTGGCCCAGCGATTTTTCCAGCTTTTGCAACTGGGCACTGATCGTCGGCTGTGCCAGCAGCAGGCGCTCACCCGCCCGGGCCACACTCCCCTCGCGGGCGACCATCCAAAAGTACAGCAGGTGGTGGTAATTGAGCCATTCCATCCCCTCAGCATACCCAGCAGGATATCTATGAATCAAATCGATACTTTCTATTTGTTGATGCTTTTTCCCGCAGGTTGAAATTGCGGGAACCGGAGTGTCGCACATCCTGCGGGGGACTTGGTAGTCGCGAAGAAACAACCTGAGCAATTTGAGACAGTGAACCCAGGACGGCCCTTGGGCTGGCTTGTCTGGCCCTTTCAGGGCAAATCGCGTTGGCGCACTGAATCCAGTAATCGCTGGAATTTGATCAAGTTGTTTCTTCGCAGACCCTTATCGCGACAGAATCGGCGACTGTTCAAAACGGTCTTCGCTTGCGACAGCAGCCGGCTTGGACTTCGATGGACCGGGGGGAACGTGGTAGTACTCGAGAACCCGCCGCAGCAGATGTCCGGCCGCAGGGGCTGCGACCGAACCGCCAAAGTGTTCGCCGTTGACCGTCACCGAGGGTTCATCGACCGATACCAGCACAATCGCGCGAGGTTTGTCCGCCGGTGCTCCGCAGACAAACGACGAGACGTGCAGCGCGCGGGAGTACTGCCCGGTTTGAGGGTCCACCTTCTGGGCAGTTCCCGTTTTGCCAAACACCTCGTATCCCGGGATCGCCGCCTTCTTCCCGGTCCCCTTCGAGACGACGTCAACCAGCGGTCCCCGCCGTAACCATTCGGCGGTTTCGGGCGGTATGACCTGGGTGACAACGGGAGCCTGGCCCGAAGATTCGGGTCCATGTTGAATGATATGGGGTGACACCAGTCGGCCACCGTTCGCAAACACCGCGAACGCCGTCGCCATCTGCAACGGGGTCGCGGTTAGTTCCTGTCCCATCGGAACGGAGCCGGTTGAGTAGCGAGTCCATTTCCTCAGTGGCCAGACGATTCCGGTGGATTCACCCGGGAGCTCGACACCGGTCCGCCTCCCAAACCCAAACGCCATGGCCGCGTCGTACAACCGGGCGTTGGTCAATCGTTCGCCAATCTTCGCCATTCCGATGTTGCTCGACTTCGCGAGAATGTCGGCGACATTCAATGGCCCATAGCGATGATGGTCGTGCAAGACGCGTCCTCCCATTCGCCATTCGCCGTTCTCACAGTGAAAGACCTCGTCTTGGGTGATCAGTCCATGATCAATCGCCCAGGCGACCACCACCGGCTTGAACGTGGACCCCGGCTCGTACTGGTCATTGATCGCCCGGTTGGTCCAACCGTCGGGAGGAGCCAGTTCCGGATGTTCGGGGTTGTAGGTGGGCCGAGACGCCATCGCCAGGATGTCGCCATTTTCGGGATCGAGGACCAGCGCACAGGCGGTTTTTGGCTTCCATTCCGCCAGAACCTCATCGAGGACTTTTTCGGCATGCAGTTGCAAGTAGGCGTCGAGAGTGAGCGTCACGGTCTCGCCATGTCGGACCGGATGACCGGCGTCCGTCAACACCTGCAAGACGTGACCGCGGGCATCTTGCAGCAGTTCCCGCTTGCCGGTCGCACCGCGCAACAGCGAGTCCCGGGACGCCTCAATGCCCCCCCGTCCGTTGCCGTCAATGTCGCGTAGGCCCACCACTTGCGGCGCGCACCCGGGCTGTGGATAGAACCGTCGATACTCGGTCCGAAAACCCCAACTGTCGGTCGGGAGCTTGAGGGCCCGTACCTGGTTCGCCTCTTCGTCGCTGACACGGCGTTTGACCCACAAAAACCCCTTGTCGGCGTTTGCCTCGACGCGCTGCCACAATGTGGTGGGATTCAGTTGCAGGATGTTCGCCAGCGTATCGGCGGTCTCGCGCGGTTGTTTCAGCTTCTTCGGGGCGATGAACAGACTGCGGACTTCAATCGACGTCGCCAGGAGTCGCCCCTTGCGGTCGACAATGTCTCCCGGACGTGGAAGCACTTCTTCGCGCACCACCCGCTGACGACTCGCCATCCTCTGCAGTTCGGCTCCGTTCGTCAGATGCAGCGAAGTCAGCCGGGCGATCAGTATGCCAAACAACCCGAAAATGACGAATGCGCCCGCCGCCGCCCGACGGCGCGTCGCATTTGGCCCCAGAGAGTGCGCGTTCGGTTCCTGGTCCCGCATGAGGACTACCGTGAGGAACCGGGCTTTAACTCGGCCGGCGGCGAATCGGTCGATTCCACCCGATCGAGAATGCGGGCGGGAGCTCCCAGACGTTGCGCCCGCAGGCGGACCTGCGCGTATTCCCGCTTGAGTACCTGCGCCCGGCGATGTTGCAGACTGATTTGCCGGGAGAGTTCCCGGTTCTGTTTCTCCAGCCGGGTGCCGGTGATCGCGATGATCACAACCAGCAGCAGCGCGCAGAGGAACCTACCGAGCATGATCACGCCAGAGCGGCCAAAGTCCAAACCAGGCCGGCTCAAGTCGCCGGCGTTTCTGTTCGGACTATCGGATCCGATCGGCGCGAGACAACACACCAACTCGGCTGGCATCGGTCGGAAGCCTTAAAACGGTCCCCACGCGCAGTCGATCCGGATCGGCCAGTCGATCCTGATTCAACTGATACAACTCGTGCGACCGGGATGATTTGCCCAGATGTTGTTGCGCGATCGAAGAGAGCGTGTCACCATCGCCAACACGGAACATCGGTTCGCCCGATCGACTGTAGTGGAAGCCCGCACCACCGGCGGCGGTCAAGGGCCGGTCACCGTCGACTTCTTTGGAAACCTCTGACCGCAACTCGCGACCGCCGACCCGTCGGGCGGGGCTTTGCGACGCGACACCATACTTGGGATGGTCGTCAAACCCGGCCTCGGCAACATGCTCGGCAGGAGCGGACCGCCCCCCACCGGGAATGTACTTGGCGTACTTCGCGACCAGGTCGGCTTCGGCCGGCGTTTCGAGTTCCACGCCGGGGCGAAGTTGTTCGGGTTCGGCGACGCGTGGCCGATTGTGTTCGGCGAGCGCCTGGAAGTAGCGCGGGGTTCCGTAGACTTTCTTCGAGATGCTCCAGTACGTGTCGCTGGGTTCCACCCGATACGAGCCCGCGACGTTTTCAGCGTCCGCCGGGTGCGACCGGTCGATTCCACGAGGAATCGATTTGGGCGCTGGGGCGACGGGCTGACGCGACACCACGTTCTTGCCGCGTGGGGTGATCGCGACCCGGTTGGGTTCGCGGGAAGAGCGCCCGCCTGGTGTCGAATGTTCCAATTCGTGAGGAGGGCCTGAGTCAGTATCGTCCGACGCGACGTCGGCTGGCTTCAACACCGTGGTCCGGCTCATCGCGCGGCGTTCTCGGGGATCGACCGCGACATAACCATCGACGGTTTCCTCATCGGAGTCCGAATTCGTCGATGACTCGGCGAGACCTGCGGGGACCGCGTCGCCGCGCGATCGACCGCCACGCGGGGCGGCGAGTTCGACGCGCGAATTGTGGGTGTCCCCAATCGCGGTGCCACCACTTCTCGGTGCCCGGTTGATCCGCAACGGCGGGGGCTCATCGGCGTCCGCGATTTTCAGCGGGGGCGGGTCGGATTCCTCCGACTCGTCGATCTCGTTCGCCGTCGACAAACGCCTGCGGGGAGAATTGAGCGATGGCTGTTCGACTTCTTCCTCAACCGCTTGGTCTATTTCGTCAGCAGGTTCTTCGTGCACGGGAGCCCGGCGGGCGAGATCGGCGCGCCGACTCAGCGGTGGCGTCTCTTCTTCGAACTCCGTTTCGTCGGGTTCGGATTGCGCTGGGGGCGCTTCCAGTTCTTCACTTTCGTCGTCGCCATTGGCGAGACGGTCAAAATCGTCCGTCGCAGCAGGCGCGCGGACGGTTCGTCCTCCGCTGAATCCACTGCGCGCGCTGGCGGGAACCGAGGCGGCGACCCGGCGGATCGGTTGCTTCGAGGGAAGTTCCTCGCGATCGAGTTCGTCGTCGGTTTCATCCGTATCGACGGGCATTCGCGTCGGACGCCGTGCAGCGCTCGACGGCGGAGTCCGGGCGATCAGCGGTGTTTTGCGGGCGTCGAGCATTTCGAGCTCGTCGTCCACTTCAGTCGACGACTCCTCTCGGGTTTCGGTCGATTCGTCGGTCGCAGATTCCTCGTCGCTTGCCAGTTCCTGTTCGCCATTGGCGGTGAGCAGGGGCGAGTAGTTGCGCCACAGCAATGCGCCGGCGGTGCAGGTGAGCGCCAGCACCACGCCAATCGCCATCGTCTTGGCCCACGACCGGGACGGTTCGGGGGACGCGAGGCCCCAGTCGGCGGGGGGGCTGGTCGGGGGAGTCTGAGGTGGAGGCGTTACCGGCCGGCCGGGTGCGCGGTCGAGGGCTGGAGGGCGGGGGGCTTCTTTCTCGCGGCGCGGAGCAGTGCTGTCCGCGAGCGGGGGTTGAGGCGTTGTTCTGCGGGGGATGCCGCCAGGGGTTTCGACAGCACCGCCTGCCAGCGGGTCTGGTCGCGCAGCGCCAGCTTGACCATCCGGTCTTCCAGGGAGTGGAAGCTGATGACCGCCAGGATCCCGTGTGGTGTCAGACATGAGTCACACACTCCATTGAGTGCCTCTTGCAGTTGTTCCAGTTCCTCATTCACTGCGATCCGCAGCGCCTGAAACACCTGGGTCGCCGGATGCCGGCTGTCGGATCCCGTACTCCGCCAGGGGGCGGGGGTGCCGGTGATCGCGGAAACGAGGTCGAACGTCGTCCGTAACGGTCGTTGGTTTCTGGCGGCGACGATCCGCCGCGCGTGTTGACGCGCGAGATGATCTTCGCCGTAGGTCTCGATGATTTTTGCGATCTCGTCCTCCCCCAGAACGTCCAGCAGTTTCCAGGCGGGCTTTCCCCCGGTGACGTCATAGCGCAGGTCGAGTGGTCCGTCGGTTTGAAAACTGAATCCGCGCTCGGCATCGGCAAGCTGATCGGAACACCAGCCCAGGTCGAGCAGAATGCGATCGACCCGGTCGATATTCAGATCTTTGAGAACGCGGGGAAGGTGGGCGTAACTGGCGTGAACGAGATGCACATTGGAGCCCGAGAACCGGGCGGCGGAAAGATGCACCATCCGGGCGTCGCGGTCAAGACCGATTAAGCGTCCGGTGGGGCCAATTCGCTGCAAAATCGCCCGACTGTGCCCTCCGCCACCCAAAGTCCCGTCCACCACGGTCAGTCCTGGGGTAAGATCGAGGGTTTGGAGAACCTCGCGAAGCAGGACGGGAACGTGCTGCGTGCGGGTTGGCGGAGAGGGGGCAGCCTCGGCGGGCGAATCGGGATCGGCGGAATCGGTCATACGATGATTGGAATCGAAACCGGTCGCGAACGCCATCCCGCCGCTCACGACCGCCCCGACTCGGTCAACGACAATCCCAGCGCGGACCGCATGTCATCCCAGGGCGCGATGTATTCCTCAAACGACAGACCGTCGACCGTCGCCGTCTGTAACCGGCTGACACCGTCGACCGCCGGACCTCGTTCTACCAAGACTTCCAGGATCCGCCGCTGCGAGCTGGCCGTATGTTCGGACAGCAGATCGACTTGGCCGCGTCGCCATGCGAACCCCGCCGCTAAAGCGTAACCCCCCCAATTCGAAACGCCGGCGACAATTGTCCAGTCGCAGCCGACGCGACACGGCACCCGTCCCGCCTGCTCGCCATTGAGCCGTCGCGAGAGATCCTCCCAGGCGAGACTCCCCATTCCAATTTCATTCGCGCCGTCACCGACGCCAATGGTTTTCAATCCCGGAATCATACCCGGCAGTTCTTCAAACAGCCGATGTAGATCCCCCGAGTACACATCAATCGGCTCGCCACGCATGTTGTGACAACATCCTTCGCTCTCCTTCGCGACAAGCCGCTCAAAGTTGGCAAACGGGGGAGCGTGGTCACGTGGCTGTGCCCCGAGTGAGCCTTGCGTGTGGGACGGCCCAACCCGCTCAATGGCGATCAGGTGCGACAACTCCATGTTGCGGGCGTGTTTCGCGAATGAGCGTCTCCACTCGGCGGTCGAGTTTTCCCCTTCCCGCCCCCGGCGTGGGAACGGGTATTCCAGCAGACAGTCCGACGGCACACCAGTCGCCCGGGCCGCCGCGATCACCGCCGGGAAACAGTTGCGGTCGGTGATCACCAGTGTCTCGACTCCAGCGCGTCGTAAGACATCGGCGAGTAACAACGTTCCCAGCGGGCCATCGGTCTCGGCGGCGGGAGGGGTTCCCCGGGGGATGAAAAATCCGGTCACCAGCGCGACCCCCCGGGCCCGCTCCGCCAGATCGTCGACTGCCGCCGCGAGATGTCCGGGGGCGAGTGGGCCAAATGTTGATTCCGTGGAAATCAGTCCGCGACGTGCCGGGTCGCGGCGAATCAATTGTTCGAGGTGTTTGAGCAAAATGGATCGGCTCGTGGGGGGAACGTGAGGTGGGGCGATTATCCCGCTTCTGATCCAATGGGCAAGCGTGGTATAAACAGAAGACACAGACCGATCGTAACGCGTCGGTACTGCGTCCGACGACCGTCCCACTTCCGATACCAGGCGACGCCACACTCCATGGGCTCACTGCTTTCCTCTCTGCTGCGCCCGCTGGTGCGAATTGTCGTCGGGCTGATCGCGATCCCGCTGTTTCGCCTCTTCATGCGGCGGGTGGTGCGCTGGGACAAGTTTGACGCCGAGCTGACGAAGGATATTGAACAATGGGTTCGGGGCAGCCTGCTGCTGTTGCTGGCGACGGCGAATGTTGAATTCGCGCTGGTGACGTCGATGAGTACGGTCCTGCATCACGACGCTCCCGCCGAGCATTACGACGTGAACCAGCTCATCGACGCCGGGCCGGTCGAAAACGTGGAAGCCGACCCGGCAAAAGAAGAGGGAGGTAACCGCGCCCCCCCGAAGCGAAGTCGCTGGGCGTGGATCAGTCTGGCACTGCGGCTCCTCTTGGCCATGGGGGTGATCGAAGCGATGCCCGATCAGGCGCTGTTCGCGATCATCCATCCCGGACCATCGAAGCTGCTACTCCCGGCCGGTCGTCGAATTCAGGCGGCCAGGGAGCAATTCTGGCCATACTGCAAAGGACTCTTGTGTCGGCACCTCGACCGATCTTCGTCGGTATTGGCGATTTTGTCGGTGATCATTGGGGGGAAGACCTACGTGGAGGCGGGATGGATCTGCTACTTCGCCGCCTGCGCACAGTTTCTGATCATCGGCCTCGTCGCCTCGCGTGACAAAGCGATCGATGTCCTGAGTGAATTCGACAAGGCGATCCAGGGCCGGCGCGAAGAACTGCTGCAGGAGTTCCGGCAGTTTGATTGACTGTGTGCGGCATTCGGGGCCGCCCAAGATCAATTCGTGAACAGGTAATTCTGAGGTTTGACAGGAATGACTCTACCACAAATGCGCGAACTGCCCTGAAACACAGACCGCCGTGGAACGAGCGAACTCGCCCGCACCACGGCGACCAAAACGCGACAATTGTCCGCGAAATATCCGCGAACGGGTCCGTTTCAATCAGTTCTTGTGGACCTTGTGGCAGGCGGCGCAGCCTTCACCCGTCAACTTCTTGAAAGCGGCGTTGGCGGCGTCGGCGTCTTTATTGCCGGCGGCTTCCAGAATCGCGGCGGACGCTTTCTGGATCGCTTCCGACGACTTCGCCCAATCACCATCCGGGCAGCGGCCGTCGTCGAGCAGCAGGTAGCCGGCTTCATTCAGCACGGCCGCCTTGACCCCGACGTTGTCCCAGTTGATTTCTTTCTCTTCGAGCAGTTTTTTCAGATCGCCACAGGTCGGGGCGACCAGCCCTTTCATCAACTGTTTGGTGGTGGCGGCACGGGTCTTCCCCTTGGTCTTCTGAGCCAGGGCATCACCCGCGAACACGCCAACCATCGCCAACAGGGCCAAACTGGCCAGGAACTGCGCAGCTCTCGACTTCGTCATCGTTGTCTCTCCTCGTCGAACAAGAAATGGAGTGGAAACACTCACCAGGGATTTCTCCCATAGCGCCGCCGGAATCGGAGCGCCGTCCTACACCCCAACCTCTCCATCCACGATGAATTCGATCGATAAGACCGAAGAACCACGCTTGACGGGTCGGGTGGCCGCTGTCCGGCGCTCCCCTGGCAATCATCGCCAGTTGTCTTCCGACCCGTCACGAGCCGGCATCGCTGGACTCTACCCACGTTCGATATCACTTGTCAAACGGCTGATGCGTCGCGTAACGAACGAATGCCGGCGCAGTTCCTGACGCTGTCCCATGAAGCGGAGTCAGGCATCAAGCTGTACGAGCCCCAGGCGAACGGTGGGCGTCAGCCCACTGGTCCTTAGGGGTGAACTGCCGTTAGACGTCGATCGAACCAGCCGCCTCACACCAACCGCACTACGCCAACTCGCGGATCGCCGACTTCTGCACCAGGTATTGCGGCCGACCCGTCGGGTCGATCAGTGTCGTTCCCTCAGGGCTGATCCCCAGGTTGCGATACAGCGTCGCGAAAACCTCCTGGAAATGCACCGGGCGCTCTTTGGCATATTCGCCCAACCGGTTCGTTGAACCAATCACCTGACCGCCACGAATGCCGCCGCCGGCGAGCAACGCGCAACTCACCTGCGGCCAGTGGTCTCGACCGGCGTTGTTATTGATGCGCGGAGTCCGGCCGAATTCGCCCCAGACCACGACCGTCGTGTCGGCGAGCAATCCCCGTTCTTCCAAGTCACGCAGCAGGGCGCTCAGACACTGGTCGAGTTTGCCGCCATGGTCGCGGACCAACTGGAAATTCTGACCGTGGCTGTCCCACCGCCCGAAACTCAAGGTCACCACCCGCACTCCCGCCTCGATCAATCGGCGAGCGATCAGCAAGTGGTCGTTACAGGTCGGTGCGCCGTCGTATTGGTAGTTGTACGGCTTCCCGTCGCCGTACCGCGCGATGACTTCCGGATCCTCCTTCGTCAGATCCAGCGCGTCGAGCAGTCGCGATGAGGTCAGCACATCGAGCGCCCGTTGTCCAAACGCATCCATTCCGCGCATCATTCCTGAGGCGTCGACCTCCCGCCGCAACTTGTCGACCGAGACCAGCAACTCGCGGCGATCGCGCAGGCGATCGATCGAAAGTTCCTGGAGTCTCATGTCGGCCATTCCCTGCCCATCGGGTTTAAACGCCTGGTACGCCGCCCCCAGAAAGCCCGGCTTTCCCGAATCGGACCAGCGAATCTCTTTCGTCTTCGCGGCCAGACCGACGAACGGCGGAATCGCGGGATCGGTCGGACCCTGCAGTTTGGCGACGGTCGACCCCAGACTGGGATGCCCGCCGATCGAGGTCAGTTCCGTCGTCAGCCAGCCTGTCATGCACTGAAAGCCGTCATGGCGGTCGGTCGCTCCCACGATCGATCGGATGACGGCACACTTGTCAATCTGTTTCGCAAGCAGGGGAAAGACTTCGCAGATTTCAATTCCCGGCACATTGGTCGCGATGGGACTGAACTCGCCCCGAATTTCGCGCGGCGCATCGGGCTTAAGGTCGAACATGTCCTGATGGGGCGGCCCCCCACCCAGAAAGATGTTGATCACCGACTTGTGCCGGGACCCCGTCTCGCCAGCGGCCGCTTCGCGACGGTACAAGTCCGCGAGATTGAACGCGCCGGCACCCAGTCCCAGACTTCCAATCCGCAACACCTCGCGACGTGACAGGCGATCGCAAAACGACTTGTGGGGAGACCCGAAAATCGAAAGCATGGGACACGCGATCGGAAGGTGAGGCAGGGGGGGGGGAGTTCGGGAAGGCGATTCCCCACGCGCTTTCGATGATGGAAAGGCACGCGGGGACACATCAGCGACGCCGCATGATTATCATACCTCCAGCCCGTCGGGAAGCAACCGAGAGTTATTCCTTGAGGACCGGTATTTCTTGCGGCATTTCGGCGTCTTTCCGGCATGGGCCAGCCACTGCGCAGACATCGGCAACGGCCCGGAGGACAAGAACGAGATCGCGTCGAGTATGCGACCATCGCCTCAGCCAGGACACCCCGAACGCCTCGCGCCACGACCCGGTTGAAAACGTAGTACTAACGTCCTCAGATCGAAGAAAGCGGTACGACCCTTCCGGGAAACGCATTGACCAGCTTCATGTCAGCCGACACGACCTCGCAGAGCTGCTGTTCCGCCAAGGCCACATACAAGCAGTCGTAAACTCCAATTCGCGCCTGGGAAGCCAAGGCGACCGCCAGCGGAAGCATTGGAAAATGCGAGTGGAGTTCGACGGGATAGACCAGCAGTTGCGTCAGTCGATTGGCAGCCTGACCGGGGAGCAGCAACTTTCGGCGCTCTGCCTTTGTGAGTACGTGAGCAATCTCGGCGTACAACAGATCCGGCGCGATCAACTCGTGAGCCCCGGCACGGTAACCCGCCTCAATCAGCAACGCAGAATCGGAATCCGGCTCCGGAAGAACCCACTTCACCGCCACAGACGCATCCAGAACATACTTCATTGTTCGCGACAGTCACGAACCAACTCGACGGCGACTTCAACCGTGCCCACCCGTTGCCGAGTTTCCTGTCGCATGCGATCCATCTCTTCCCGGGCCAGCCGACCGGCCTCAGGGTCACGCACGCGATTCATTGCACGTGCAACGGCCAGCGCAAGTTCGCGATCCGCTTCGATGGTCAAGGTGGTGGTCATCAGGTAATTGTCGTCAAAAGCGAACCGACGGTCAAATGAGAACCCTGGCCGCTGATCGCCTCGGCGTCGGGTGATTTCCCGCTAAGGGCCAAAGGGACAGGTCCACTTATTGCGGTGCGCGGTCGGCGTCTGGCTTCCCGGACCGACCGCGAGATCGCAGTGTCGATTCGAGACTGAATTTCCTGGCCGTTTGTTCGATCCAGGTCGCCGACTCCATGGGCCTTCTGCGGATCACGCAGCGCCGAGTCACTTCGAGTTCGGCGTCGGTTTGCGGGCGGTTGACGTTTTCGATCCATTGCCGCGGGCGGGGCAACGGCCAGTCGCTCAATAATCTCCGCTGTTCGGCTGCCTCGTGAACCCGGCGTGTTCCGGCCAGAGCGCAAAATGCCAATGAATCGGCATCAGGACCCCTTTAGCGCGGTACGCCGCGAACGTCTTCTCCAGTTTTTCCCGAGATTCGTTTGTCGCAGCGAAACGTGATTCCGGTGTGACCACACCGCAGCCTGAAAATCATGAACTCAGGAGTAAACAATAACATCGGAACTACTCAATTCGACAAAATCGGCTGACTCCAGTGCGGAGGTAATCGATGACAGTTGACGATCGAACAGCTTGAGAAGATCGGCGTTTCGAATGTTTCCGGTCGCAATCAGGCAAAGTTTATAGGGGACGCCTTGCAACACAAACGAACTGACGAAGTCAGCGTCCTTGCTGATGACAATTCGCTGCTCATCCAGCGAGATCCGATTCAATTCTGAGTCGGATGTGCGATTGGTATCCGGTAAATCCAGAGTGTGAAGCACATCATATCCCCGGTTGCGCAAATGCTCCGCTAGCCGATATGGCAATTGGGCGTCGACGAGCCACTTCACGCGGTTGCTCTCGCGACAGACTTGAAATCGCTGAGCCGGGCGGCGAACTGCAGGCAGGCCTGAATGTCATCGGATTCGAGATCCGGGTAGTCGCTCAGGATTTCAACCGGGCTCATACCGGATCCGAGCAAATCGAGCACAAATGTGACGGGATACCGCAGCCCCCTGACGCACGGCTTGCCGTGACAGATGTTGGGGTCAAGAGTAATCCGTGAAATCGACATTGGAAGCGACGCGAATGCGGGAACATGGTCGATCCACAATGGACAGCGCAGCATCGACCTCGACAGGCTACCACAAAGTCTGGTGGCTGTGAATCCCGTCGCCGCCTCAGAAGCATTGCCTAAGTGCCCGTCCGAGATCAATACCGTGATTTCGCCCGGCACGCGCCATGCAGTGTTGGGGAATCGGCAGCAAGTGACCGGTGCGTGGGATTTATTCCACGCGACTCCCTCCAGGCGTTTCGCGAGAACCAGATTCTCCACGCCGCACGTCCCAGAACGCGACCACGGTAGGGGTCAAATCGATTAGCCCCGGGTCACGATCGCGCAGCGATCGTGACCCGGGGTTTCGGTCCGCCAAGGCGTCCGACCCCGGCAGGGGTCACATTCGCCGTCGAACGACCTCCCCAACCCATTTCGCTCAAACGCCAACATCCCGCCGCACGTCCACTTCGTCTACGACCCCTGCCGGGGTCGCCAATGGGCTTCCAATCGACGATTCGCTGATCGACAGAATTCTTTTTCGGGTGTTCCTACGGGATGCGAAGCCGTCTGCGCCGCGATGAACCCTACAAAACAATGGTTTTGATTTTGGACAGGTTCTAAGCACACAACTGCGGTTACAGCGAAGTACCCGGCGGTTCGCTTGACTTGGGGAGCATGTTGCCCAACAGTTCCAAGAGTCGGGCCATTTCGGGCGTGTTCGTTTCGCGGACGGCGACTGGCTTCCTGGACCGACCGCGAGATCGCCGTGTTGATTCCCGACCGAGTTCCCGGGCCGGTTGTTCGATTCAGTTAGAGGTCCGAAACGGCTTTCCGTGGATCACGCAGCGCCGAATCGCGTCGCGTTTGGCGTCGGTTTGTGGGCGTTTGGCGTTTTCGTTCCACCGCCGCGGGCGGGGCAATGGCCAATCGCTCAATCATCTCCGCTATTCCGCTGTCCCGTGAACCCGTCGTGTTCCCGCCTGAGCGCAAAATGCCAATGATTCGACATCAGGCAGTCGGTGCAGATTCGCGTTGCGCGTCTGTCGAGAGTCTCGGCCAGGCGAAGATCTCCTCGAACGCCGCGAAGTCGTCGGGATTGCCGAAAAGCTGTTGTCTGGTCACGCCACGATTGAGGAGGTGAAACACCATTAGTGTCCATCGGATTTCTTCGTTGCCTTCCTTCCCTTCTGTTCCAAAACAAGACCACGATAATGCACCACCGATATAACCAAACAGAAGTTGAACAGAAGCCAACGAAGGAAACGAAGTGTGCGAAAGACGAACTGAATTCAGCGTCCTGGCATAGAAGTGCCCCGACCCCCTCTGTCCGGAAGAAGTCGCGGCAGGGGGTTCGTGATCGGGGGAAGGGGAAGAAGAAGTCGCCCCGCGAGGCTGGCGATCGCGATCTCCCGTCGCCACGCTGCCGAAAACGAAACGTCTGCCTGGTAGAGCGGGTCTCTGACCCGTCTGCCGAAAATCGCGACTTGTATTCCGTGTCGAGTGCCGTCGTAGAACGGGTCAATGCCCCGTTCTACGACGGCCAGTGCAAAACGTCTCAATTCAGGTCGCGGGGAGAATAACCCGACGTTCGAACCGGTTGCCGAGCCCGTTCCGATTCGGTTCGGTCGCCGGCTCTGCTCAGTTGGGAATCGCGGTGGATGATTCGGCGTGCTGACGACGGCGGGCGGCCATCTCGGATGCATGCTGTTGCCGCCGTGCCTGAAGCATTTCCTCGCGATTCACGGGAGGGACGCTCGCCGCGGCGCCGATGGACGATTGCCCCATGTTGGCGGTTCGATTCCGGGGGGAAGGCTTGTGTTGAGCGTTCAACAGGGGTTGTCGGTCGGTCGGATTGATCGCGTTCTGCCTTTGCCGGGGTCGTTCGCCAGACGATGCGTCGGTCGTCGAATCTTCTTGAGTAACCCGTTGGCGCTCTCTGTCTCTGTCTCTGTCTCTGTCTCCCTGTCCGGCCGTCTGGGGAGATCCCATCATCCGGCGGCCCTGCTGGCCGTTACCATTGCTAGGCCCGGCGAACTGCGGCATACCGCCACCGCGATTGAAGCCCGACTGGCCGCCCCCCCGCTGCATTCCCGAACCGCCACCGCTACCCCCGCCGCCGCGGCCCATTCCCGAACCTCCTCCTCCTGGTCCGCGAGCCTCAGCAATTCGCAGCGGCAGTCCGCAAACAGTCGCCAACAGAGTGGCTGCCAGCAGGAATTGTCGAGTGGAATGGAGTCGACTGCGAGTCGGCATGCTCATGATCAGTTCCTCGTTGTGGGAAGTCGTGGGTTCTGTCTACCTACAGAAACGCGAAACGCCGCGATTCCTCCACAGTTGCATACCGGTCGAAGAACTTTGCTCGGTTGCAGATTCGGTTTGGTCGCCAACGAAACGACAGCACGTTGCGAAGGACCGGCGTACACTCCGAGGGTCTATTGAACGCGACGCCGCAGGGGACGATTGGACGGCAAAAGCGTCCTGCACTCGATTGTGGAAGCCAAAGGACGGAAAAGGACGGTGCCACCGAAAAGGACGGTGCCACCCATCAGTCAACCTCTTGGGTTCGTTGATTTCCCTATGCTGAGTCGAATCAATTCCACGGAGTCCGGGAAAAGCGGCGGCCGTCCTGAAATCGGTATCGCCCGTCCTGCCGTTGACCCGGGCGATCGTACCCATTACCCGCCTCTTCGCCCAATACCGACGTCGAGGCCGGTGAACGGCCCTTCCAGAATGCTTTGTTCATTGCCCACAAGAATTGTCAGGGTGGAAGAAATTCAACTCTCGCCGGGATTTCCTCGCGTGGGGGGCGCTCGACGATATGGCTCAGAATTCTCCAGGAGGTTTTGTGGTTCATAACGTCGCGGGAGCGATTGCCGACGAATGGTCGGGCGCTTGAGGGGTCGAGGGCGCCAGGTACATCTATTGCGGTGCGCGGTCGTCGTCTGCCTTCCTGGGCCGACCGCGAGATTTCAGCGTCGATTCGAGGCCGAGTTCCCGGGCCGGTTGTTCGTGACAGTTCGCCGACCCCGTGGGCTTTCCGCGGATCACGCAGCGCCGAATTGCGTCGAGTTCGACGTCGGTTTGGGGGCGGTTGATGATTTCGATCCACTGCCGCAGGCGGGGCAACGGCCAGTCGCTCAATAATCTCCGCTGTTCCGCTGTTCCGAGAACCCATCGCGTTCCGGCCAGAGCGCAAACTGCCAATGATTCGGCGTCAGGCAGCCGGCGCAGATCCGCAGGGCGCTTTTGTCGAGAGTCTCGGCGACGATCTCCTCGAACGCCGCGAAGTCGTCGGGCTTCTCGAGAAGCGGCTGTCTGCCCACGCCACGATTGAGGAAGTGAAACACCATTCCGCCGGGGAGTGGTGCGGGCTGTACGTGGCAGTGTGCGTCGCGCAATACTGACGTCCCGCACTGCGGCAAGAACCATTGGATTGGTCCCCCTTTGTGGTCCCTCGCGTTTCTTATTCGGCGAAATAGGGATTGAGCAACGTGCGTAGCGCCTGGCGGGCGCGGTGCAGCCGCGTTTTGACCGCGCCGGGGGTGATCTGAAGAATTGCCGCTGTCGCTTCGGTGTCGAGTTCCTCGATGTCGCGCAATAGGACGACGGCGCGAAATTCGTCGGGCAGGGCGTCGATCGCCCGGCGAATCATCGCGCGGGCCTCTTCCGACTCCAATTGCTCACTCGTCGGGTTACGCCACGCGGCGACCCGTTGCGATTGATGACTGGTCGCATCAAACGTCGGCAGCAGCTCTTCAATCGCCGTTTCCGGGCGTCGTGACCGTGTCCGCAGAATCGTCAGGCAGGCGTTCACCAGAATGCGATGCAGCCAGGTCCCCAGCCGGGCGCCGTGCGCGAACTGGTCGATCCCCTGCAACGCCGAAATGAAGGCCTCCTGAAGGGCGTCGTGGCAATCCGGCTCGCAGGGGAGCAGCCGACGTGCGGTGGAGAGCAGTCTTCCGCTGTAATTCCTCACCAGCGTCTCCTGGGCGGCCGGCTCCTTCCGGCGCAGTGCGGCCACGAGCGACAGTTCCTCGGCTGCTTCGAGACGCTGGGGTTCGCCGGAGTCGTTCTGGGTCGGTTCGATCGGGCGACCGGAGGGAATCTGGTTCTTTTTCAAAATTCGCTGTAACCTGACGGGAATCCCCGGCATCCAAGAGAAGCACAACAGCCCAACGGCTCAGCGGATTGGATCGGGAAGCGCATCATGGAGCCCTTCGGTGAACTGTCGCGAAGCACTCGAACTGATGGGCGAACACGTCGATGACAATCTTGGCTTCTGGGTTCGCTGGCGGTTGCGGCTGCATTTGTGGATCTGCGGGACTTGCAGGCGATATCTGGCATCGTATCGAGCCGCGATTCGAGCCGCCAAGTCGCTCGGAAGCGGATCTCGCGAAACGCCGGATGAACAGCTTCCCGAAGCGGTCGTCCAGGACATTCTGAAAGCGGCGAACCGAAGTTGAAGCCCCGTGGCGGGCCTCTCGGTTCAGCCTTTCTGAGCTTCGTACTCCAGACTCGACGGAGATTCTATGCACACACCGTTCTTGATTTCGACCCGAATCCTGCTCGGAGCGGTCCTGATGGCAATCGCGTTCCAGGCCGACGGACGAGCGGCGAACTTGAAGGAGGAGTCCGACTCTCCCCCCGCCGTTGGAGACGAGGCCGAAGACTTCGAACTCGCGGCACTCGACAAGTCGAAGGTGAAACTTTCTGCGCTGACGGAAGAAGGCCCAGTCGTGCTGATTGTTCTGCGGGGCTACCCTGGATATCAATGTCCCGTCTGCAATCAGCAGGTTGCCTCGCTGCTGCGCGAAAAGGGGAAGTTTCGCGACGCCGGCGCTGCGGTTGTGCTGGTTTATCCTGGACCGGCCAAGGATCTGAAAAAACACGGCGAGGAGTTCGTCCGCGGGAAGACCCTGCCAGACAACTTCCACCTGGTGATCGACCCCGATTACGAATTCACCAACACCTACCGCCTGCGGTGGGACGAATCGGGGGAAACCGCCTATCCCTCGACCTTCGTCATCGATAAGGATCGCAAGATTCGATTCGCCAAGATCAGCAAGACGCACGGCGGTCGATCTTCGGTCGACGACGTTCTCAAAGCGCTGACGAAACTGTAAACGCTCCCCCGCGACTTCCCGCCGCGGAAATTCGATCCGTTGATTGACCCATGACCCAGGAAGAAACCGCCGCTCGATCAATTTCGAGTGGCGATTCCTGAATCCCGTCGTCGCCGTGGAGAGTCCTGATGACCCGACTCCAAGTTCTGATCAGCCTGAGCTGTCTGCTGCTCGCGTCGAATTCGATCGTCCGGGGACAGGAACCGGTCGAGTTGAAGGTCGCCGCGCCCGAGTTGGTCGAGCGCGACGGCGATCAATGGATCAACTCGAAGCCGCTGAAACTGTCGAACCTCCGCGGACAGGTGGTCGTGTTGCACTTCTGGACATTTGGCTGCATCAACTGCATCCACAATCAACCGCACTACAAGGGCTGGCACGCGCGTTACGCCGGGAAAGGGGTCGTTCAAATCGGGGTACACACCCCGGAATCGGAAGGCGAAGGCGACCTGAAGTCGTTACGCAAGAACGTCAAAGAGGCGGGGTTGAAGTACCCGATCGTACTCGACGGAGACAAGCGGGACTGGGACAAGTGGGGGAATCGCTGGTGGCCGTGCACTTACCTCATCGACAAGCAGGGCGTGGTCCGCTATCGGTGGGACGGCGAGCTGAACTGGAAAGAGACCCGGGGAGAGCGGTTAATGAGAAAAAAGATCGACGAACTGCTCGCCGAGCGGGGACCTGAGAAGGAATAGAGGCGGGGCATCCGATACGGCAACGGGGCGATGGAGTCGTACGACCGGGGGGCGGTTCGCGACGGCGGGCGACCGCGCCCGTAGGGGGCTGGAATGTGTTTTGATCATGGCACGCCGTCTGGCGCCGCCACGGGTGATGTTTCGTGTCACCGTTGAGATCGCCTGCCTTTTCGCGGGCAAGCAACGACCTCTTTTGTTGATTGGGAGCCGGGTGACACCCACCAGTCAGAAATGGAAAATCTCCATTCGAATAGCGTAACTGATTGCTGGACAGAAAGTTACGACGAACCTTCGGAATCAATAGATTAGGTTTTGCGTCGTGGCCGTTGGGTGAACCGCGAGTTGTGCGTAACAGATTCCGCTCACGGAGGCTCCGGCGATTGGCCCAGGATTTCTCAGGCTGGCTGGTGGATGTCACCGGGGTTGAGTTCAGTCATCAACCCCACGCCAACGAGGTCGGTGCCTCGCCGAAACACCGCATGGACCTCTTGTTCAATCTCCGGCCAGTGACCGGGGTCGGCTCGAAACCGGGACTTCCAGCCCGGGAATACCGTCGTCAATTCGGACACAAATCGGCCGATCATCTCCCCGACCGATTTCACTTTCGGCGAATTGGGCCCATCCACGCAATACTCTCCCATGGGCTTCCGCCTCGTTGCGATGAGTACATTCCTGGCAAATCTGTACCACGGAGAGTACCATCATTGTGGCCTTCGGCGTAGCCCGTCAGCCCACCCGAGATAGCGCGGCAAAATGGGAATGCGCCCGTTCTAGCCGCCGATCTCGTTCACCGTCCGGGCGAGTTAACGAATCCCTCTTTTTTTGAAAATCGACTCACGAACTCTGTGCGCTTTGCGATTCCGGCGTCGTTTTGATGGTAGCGATATCGATTCGCGACACCGCTTGAGTGCGTCTGGTTCCTGGCGTCGCATCGGGGCAGCGGCCCCCTGTTTTGTCGCTGCGTTCGTGTCACACTTTTTTAGGAGTAACGCCGATGAGTTGCATTCGATTCTTAAGTCGGCTGGCCCTGCGTGATCGCGGCCCTGATCGCCGTGGCCAGCGGTGGCGGAGCGTGCTTCGCGGGGCTACATGTGAAAGGAGTTGCTTGTGGACATTGTCTCGGAGCTTGTGCGGCGATGGAAGGGTTTGAAGAGGCGGTAGCGGGATTTCGTGAACCGAGAATCGATGGTCTGACGACTTTCCCCGAATTCCGAACGGTCATTTATCAAAGGACGTTGTCATGCCTTTTCGTTGGTTGTGCGTTGTTGTGGTCCTTTCCTGTGTCTGCATCCCGGGTTGTGGACGGCGACCATTTCGGATACCTCGTTGGCAATGGACAACTCCGATGCCGACGCAACAAGAATACATGTACAGAGTCGACCTGCGGAGGGAACCGATCCGCGATCGGGACGAGTGGATGCTTGAAATCCAACGTGAATCGGACGCCTATCTGCTGGAGGAATACAAAAAACATGAAGTCGCATTCGTGGTGGACGGCGTGCGAGACTACCCCCACAGCGAAGAGATCTTTCTCAGACTTCAGCAACTCAAGTATTTGCACCGCCAGGGTACCGACAGCCTAGGCCACATCATCTGGTCACGCGGCAGCCGGTACCGTGGCAATGACTGCCTGTACGTCATCAGTCCAATTCTCGATGTGGTTGACGTCGCGAACCGAATTGATTTTGGCAGGGTGACTGGCGTCGATGTGAAGAATCGTACCATTCTGGTGGATGCCGGTGCCGAATTGACAGAGTGTCCGGCCGCCGGATGGCCGGGTTCCGAGGCGATCGATCAATTCGTTCTGGAGAGGACCGTGGCGGCGGCTTCTGTTGCGGCAGATCAAAGTCTGGTTGACAAATACGGGAGCGACAGAGTTTTCGTCATTCTCGTTCCCGAGGAATCGGTCAATGCCGATGGGGTCCATTCTTCACCTGATCTGCATCCACTGGTTCTGAACATTCGAAAGTTGGCCCCCGAGTCATTGGCCACCACGGACTATTATGGCCCCCGAGAGCAGGCCTTTGTCACG
Organism: Planctomicrobium piriforme; assembly: GCA_945860955.1. Taxonomy (GTDB): domain Bacteria; phylum Planctomycetota; class Planctomycetia; order Planctomycetales; family Planctomycetaceae; genus UBA10511. The sequence continues at coordinate 7,132 of CAMATH010000068.1, read as the reverse complement.
ATCACGGTCGCCCCGGTATTCGACGTTGCCTCGTTTTTGTTTTTCTTGGGGGAAGAATTGCCAATTGTCGTGGATGAGTCCGCGCGCGTGATGCTGTTTGGCGACATCGACCGGCTGCGTCCGCGAACTCCGGTGCCGGTAATACTGATGGGCAACCACTGACCGCGACGAGGCGGTCGCTTCATCTTATGTCCCGCGTATTCCTCACAATCGATTTTCGTGTGTTTGTCGTCAGGGTGGGAGCGCCAAAAAGAGGACAGGTCCATTCATTGCGGTGCGCGGTCGGAGTCTGCCTGCCTGGGCCGACCGCGGGATCGCAGCGTCGATTCGAGACCGAGTTCCCGGGCCGTCTGGTCGATCCAGTTCGCCGACCCTATGGGCTTTCCGCGCATCACGCAGCGCCGAATCGCGTCGAGTTCGGCGGCGGATTGCGGACGGTTGACGTTTTCGATCCACCGCCGCAGGCGCGGCAACGGCCAGTCGCTCAATAATCTCCGCTGGTCCGTGTACCCGTCGCCACAAACTGCCCCAACGCCAGTCTTTGGCTTGTTGACACAATCCCGCCCGCAGGGCGTTGCGTTCGACGTACCGTATGACTTGGTAGAAGTGTTCGTCGGTCTCGACGGGGAATGACTTGAACCGCCCCTGATACACATGACCGCCACCGACGACGCCCCGGTGTTTCTGACAGCGCGTCACGTGCGTGACCGTCAGTCGCTGCATGAAGGTTGCCAAGTCACCATCGTGTTCCGGCCAGAGCGGCAAATGCCAGTGATTCGGCATCAGGCAGTAGGCGCAGATTCGCAGGACGCATTTGTCGAGAGTCTCGGCGACGATCTCCTCGAACGACGCGAAGTCGTCGGGCCAGTGCGGCTTCAAAGTTGGCGGACAAGAGTCGGGCCTCGCCCACCACGGTGCGCGCCGGCCACATTGGCATTCCTCGTGAATTCAGATCGCGATCAGTAGACTTGAACCGGCAAGGGCTCACCATCCGGAAGGATGATCAGGCCCCAGGCTTCGTCGGCTGCGATGGTCAGTGTCTCGGTTCGGGCCGCTGCGCCCGGGAGCTTGATCTCGACGGTGTATTTGCCGGGGGCGACCTCCCAGTTCAAACCGGTCTTGGGATCGTTGGCCCCGGCTCCGGCAGCGACATTGTAGGCTTTTTTGTTGACGGTGATGCTCGCGGCATTTTCAGACCCATTCCCAATGATCAACCGCGATTTCCCGGGGGTCGGCAACACACCGGCGGCCTTGGCACCTGGGGCGTCGCGCGAGATCAGCGAGATCGCCGTCTGATCGCCCTCAGATTTTAGTTTCACCGTCAAACCGCCGGATCGGCCGGTAAACGTCAGTGTGGCCGACGCCTTGTCGATCTTCGCCGCCGCTTTGCTTTCGGTCCAATCGGGGGAAGCCAGCTCGCGGCGATAAAAGTCGACGACGGCCTTCAGGTCGGCGGTGACGGTCTTGCTCGTCTGCTTTCGGAATTTACTCCCTTCCGATTGAATTCCCTCGCCTCCCTCCGGAAACGGCAATCCGTCGTGACTGTCGGCAACCAGGCCGCTGGTGGGCACGTCTGCCTTGGGTGAGGCGGACATCGGCTTTCCCAGCACATCGACGTCGAAGCTCACTTCGAAGGTGTACTTCTTGCTGAAGAACTCGCCCGGTTTGGTCATCTTGGCGGTCCCGCGAGCCCGGTCCTCTTCGATCACAATGGCTCCGGCAACGTCGCTGTTGCCGCTGCCGCCGATGCTGGAATTGTCGGCCCAAAGTTGCATCGAGTGAATATTATCCTCGGCATCGATCAGTAATTTGACCTGTGGTGTGAATTCGAAATACTCGTCGGCACTCTTCTTTCCCAGTGCCCCCTTCAGTTTCGCCAGATTGAGCGGCTTTTCGGAAAGCACGACCGTCGTCATCGGCTTGTCGAACTGTTTCATCTCGTAGGCCACCGCATTGGGCAGTTTGTAGGTCTTGTCTCCGATCGTCAGTGTGCCGGTGTTGGCGAGTCGGGGTACGCCGGCAAGTCGCTTTGGAGGCGTCGAATCGCGCGTCAGAACGGGAACGTCAAAGCTGATCTCGGCGGTATAGACTTTGTCAAAGAACGAGCCGGGTTCTTTCAGTGTGACGGTACCGCGCGCCCGCCCGTCCTCCACCAATGCGTCGCCAGTCAAAGCGCCACCCGAACCGCCCCCCGGTGTCTTATCGGCAAGCAGATCGAACCGCGACGGTCGGTCGTCCTGATCCAATTCGATCTGCAGGTATGGCTGTGGCCAGGTTAAGGGGCTTTTATCGGCGTTTTTGTCCGTACCTGTCTGCTTGAGATTCGCCAGCAAGGTTCGGAGATTGACCGGCTTCTGAGTCGCCACGACTTTCGTGGACCATTGGTCGTTCTCAAAGACTTCGTACGCGATCACGTTCGGCAGTTTCAGGGTATTGCCGTCCATGACCACGGTCCCTTCGCTGGGGAGCTTCGGCAACTTGTCAATTCCCTGCCTGGGTTTGTCTTTGCGTTTCGGGAGCTCGACGGGTTTGGCAGCCGTCTCCTTGTTCTTGGGAGTGCCGGCCGCGGCTTTCTTCGCACTCTTTTCGGCCCGTTCGATTTCCCCCTTCATGCCGTCCCATTGCATCCCCTTGGTCCGGATTTCAACTTCGCTGCCGGAGTCTGCGGCTCGGATGTCAATCTGCAATGACGACTTGCCCTGCGTGAATTTCATTCTGACAATTGCCTCCAGGTCGAGTTCCGTGGCATCTTTCGTCCACTTTCGCTCGCCCAGCTCCTTGGTCAAGAACGCCTCAATCGCCTTCACGTTCGATGGACTGATGAACTCGATCGATTCGAAGAAGTCATCGTATTCGATCTCAGTGGCATCCTTCGGCAGTGGCAGATCTTTCGGAGTGGGCTGATCGTCCTCATCCCACAGGATTCCCTTGGGCGTGAGCCGAACTTCGCTCCCCCCGTCCCGGCTGTCGACGCGGACTTCGAGCGACAACTTGTCTTTCGCAAATTTCTGAACCCAAAAATTGCGCTGAAGGTTGTCCTTTCCGGATTTGGCCCACTTCTGCTCGGCGAGCTTTTTCGCATAGAAATTGCCAGCAGTCTTGAAATCGAGAGTCACCTGAAAGCGGATATCGCCGCGCCTCTTCATGTAGCTGACTTCTGCCGCTCCTTCGGGAATGGGAATGTCCCGGACTCGCATGTCGTTGGCCTGGGCCGGCGAGATGATTCCGATGAGTCCCAAGATCATCACGCAGAGAAGTCTGTTTCGAGGCATGGCTGAGTTCTTCCAGTAGTGGCAGAGTCCAGCACGATTATACCCGGTGGATGGTCTCGGCCACACTCGACCGCCAGGAATTACGAGACAGGGGAAAAAGGGGACGTCTCCAATGGTTGCGGTGCGCGGCCGTCGTCTGCCTTCCAGGGCCGACCGCGAGATCGCAGCGTCGATTCGAGACCGAGTTCCCGGGCGGCTTGTTCGATCCAGTTCGCCGACCCCATGGGTGTTCCGCGGATCACGCAGCGCCGAATCGCGTCGAGTTTGGCGTCGTTTTGCGGGCGGTTGACGTTTTCGATCCACCGCCGCGGGCGGGGCAATGGCCAGTCGCTCAATGATCTCCGCTGTTCCACTGTACGGTGACCATGTCGTTTTTCGGCCAAAGCGCAAAATGCCAGTGATTCGGCATCAGGCAGTCGGCGCAGATTCGCAGGGCGCAGTTGTCGAGAGTCTCGGCGGCGATCTCCTCGAATGCCGTGAAGTCGTTGGATTTGCCGAAAAGCTGTTGTCTGCCCACGCCACGATTGAGGACGTGAAACCCCATTCCGCCGGGAGTGACACGGGCTGGCCGTGCCGTGATGCGTCGCAGGATACCGAATTTCCGCTCTGCGATCGCAAAAATGGGTCTGTTCCGTGATCTGTTGGCAGTTCGGCATACTCTCGACCGTTGCGCGAATTGTCGGTAGCATCAGTGATCACGTTCTGTTCATCGAGCGTTGAATTGGAAAACGTCGAGCATGACTAAGGGGAGACGTCACTCCGAAGTCAACGTACTCCACAGCACTGCGGTCGTGCGGCACCAGGGGATTCATCTGTCATGCCATCTGTGATTCTGAAGGCCCATTTCGACGGCGAGCGTATTGTGCTTGACGAGCCGTTTGAGTTCTCGGTCAACGCGCGTCTGGCCGTCACCGTGCTTCCATCCATTGAATCCGATTCGGATGCCGAGCGTGATGCCTGGTCGACACTCGGGATCGCGAATCTCTCGCGGGCGTACGGTGACGATGAGCCGGAATACTCAATCGCCGACGTCACATCATGACGGAAGGTGACGTCGCACTGACCACGATTCCCCAAGTGGATGGTCGCGCCAAGCCGCGCCCTGTCATTCTGCTGCGCCAGTTGCCACCCTTTGGCGACTGGCTCATCCGTGGAGTCAGCACGCAGCTTCATCAAGAGGCGGTTGACTTCGATGAACTGATCGATGACTCGCAACCGGATTACCGTGCGAGCGGGCTTAAAGCGACATCACTGATCCGCCTGGGATTTCTCGCCGTCATTCCCGCGAGGCGAGTGCTTGGGGTAATCGGTTCGATCTCACCCGAACGACATCTGCGCCTCCTGAACCGGCTAGCAACGCGACTGCTGTCACCCCGAAGCACCTAAAGCCAATTGTGACTGCAACTCGCTGGAAGGGCCGAAAGGGGCAAGTCCATTTATTGCGGTGCACGGTCGGCGTCTGCCTTCCTGGGCCGACTGCGAGTTCGCAGCGTCGATTCCAGACCGAGTTCCCGGGCCGTTTGTTCGATCCAGTTCGCCGACCCCATGGGCTTTCCGCGAATCACGCAGCGCCGTATCGCGTCGAATTCGGCGTCGGTTTGCGGGCGGTTGACGTTTTCGATCCACTGCCGCGGGCGGGGCAATGGCCAGTCGCTCAATCATTTCCGCTGTTCGGCTGTCCCGTGAACCCGTCGTGTTTCGGCGAGAGCGTAAAATGCCAATCATTCGGCATCAGGCAGTCGGTGCAGATTCGCGGGACGCATTTGTCGAGAGTCTCGGTGAGGCGAAGATCTCCTCGAACGCCGCGAAGTCGTCGGGCTTGCCGAAAAGCGGCTGTCTGCCCACGCCACGATTGAGGACGTGAAACACCGTTAGCGTCCTCCGGATTTCTTCGTTCCCTTCTGTTCCAAAACAAGACCACGATAATGCACCACCGATACAACCAAACAGAAGTTGAACAGAAGCCAACGAAGGAAACGAAGAGTGCGCAAGACGACCGAGGTCCAGGGCCACCCATCAGGCAACCGCTTTCTTGAGCTGATTCGCATACGCTGAGTCGAATCAACTCGGGGCCAGAGGACAGTGCCGGCCGTCCAGGAATCGGTATCACTCGGCATGCCGTTTGCCAAGGCGAAACAACCCGTTACCTGCCTCTACCCCATCGAACGACGCCGGTGCCGCTGAACTGCCTTTTCAGCGTGCGGTGTTCATTGCCCATGAGAGAAGTCGCGGTGCGAAAACTCTCTCTTCATTCGGGGATTCTCGGCTTGCGCGCCAACCTTTGAACTACGCCGATTTCCTGCCCTCTGTCGCGTTCAGGTCTTGTCCGTCGAACTTCGAGACGATTGCCCGCCGTACGCGGCGCGGCTGGTTGGCATCCCGTGTATACTCCAAGCGGCCGAAAACGCGACATTGCACTTGAGCCGGATAGGGTCGTGGGAGAGCCGGTTGGCGGCAGGTATTGGCGACGGCCCCATCCGCCTTGCGCGGATGGGGAGAAAGATCGATGGCTAGTCTCAATCCACATTTCTCGGACCAGACCCCATCCACCTCGTGTGGATGGTGAATCAGATCTTCGCTCTGTCTGCCACATACGACGTCGGTAACCAAGTCAACAGGTGCCACTGGCGATGTCGTGCATTTTTTCGAATCATAAAAGCGTCCGGCGTTCCCTGCGACGATTGGCCAACAATCGCTTCGCGATTCGGACGGGTTTCGTTTGACGCCGATCTTGTTGGACAGAGCGAGGATCTCATTCACCAATCCACACGAGGTGGATGGGGTCTTGATGGAGGATGGAGGATGGAGGACATTTTTCTAGCTGCCGATCTCATTCACCATCCGGGCGAGCCGGATGGGGTCTGGCGCGGCGACTTGTCTGATTTGAGGCCGTGCGGAGTATAAATACCGGCGGCCGCCTCTTGTGCCATCGATTCGGGACACCCCGCCACCCGGCGGAACCGGCCGTCAAAGCCCCGTAGCCAAACCGCCCCTGCCACAAACGACCCAAAACTTCGTCCTCGGCGTTCGTCCTACGGGCGATTCGCTCGGTCAAAAACCGCATCATCCACGATTGTCCATCACCGAAAATCCCAGGAATTCGCTGGCCATGATCCCGGCGAGTTCCTCCATCCGGCCGACGAGCCAATCCTTGCGGTGATCGTACGACTGTCCAGTGTAGGGATCGTCTCCCATCAAACGCGCCCGACGAACGCAGCGGTTGATGCAGTGATAGACCCCAACCTCGGTCGTATCGAACAGCAGCTTTCGCGGGATTCGTGCCATGAGTTCATCCGATTCGCAAACCAGACCGGCGAAGGTCGAGCCGTCAAGTCACGGCATGGACATCAGACAACACGAATACAATTAGCCACTACCTGGCGTGTAGTCAAGTGTTCATCCCCGACATTTTGGACTGTGATTCAAGAATCGCTATAACCCGAACATAGAGAACCAGTTGCGGTTGACGCGACACTCGCGCATGTATACATGCGCGCGACTTTCTCTGGCCAACGGAGCCCGGCTGGTGGGTGGCCCCGGCCTTTGGGACATCGAGAAGCGATTCGTCGAAGCGGGTGCGCAATCGTGCTACAACTTTTCGTCGACTACCCGACGGTCGCCAGCGCGAGCGCAGCCGAACTCGCCTCGGGAGAGGGCATATTTGATTCACCTGCAACGCACTACGACGCTGCGACCCCTGCCGGGGTCGGTTCGTGGTCGCTGCCGACACCTGGGGTGGAGTCCCGATAAAGACGGGACTCCACCCCAGGCTAATCGCTGGCATCCCTACCGGGATGCAACCCGGTACGATGCAACCCGGGACGATGCAACCTGGGACGATGCAACCTGGGACGATGCAA
>CAMATH010000067.1 GCA_945860955.1 Planctomicrobium piriforme | reverse complement strand
TGCTGATTTCGACCGAGGCAATCAGCCGCAATCCGTACCAGCCCCGGCAGGAATTCGAAAGCGAGGCGCTCGCCGAGCTGGTGCAGAGCATCGCCCAGCACGGGATTTTGCAGCCAATCCTGGTGCGGATGTGTGACGGGGCGTACCAGTTGATCGCGGGGGAGCGGCGACTGCTGGCGGCGCGCAAGGTCGGGCTCGCCGAAGTTCCCTGCCGGGTCGTCGAGATGGACGACAAATCGGTCTGCGAAGTCGCGATCGTAGAGAACGTCCAGCGAGCCGACCTCAACGACCTGGAAAAGGCCACCGCCTTTCAGCAATACCTCGACCGGTTTGGGGGGACGATCGAAGAACTCGCCCGCAAAATGGGCAAAGACCGTTCGACGATCAGCAATTGCCTGCGGCTGCTCGAACTTCCCAAAGAAGTGAAGCTGGCGCTCGGTGAGGGAAAGATCACCGCCGGCCATGCCCGAGCGCTTCTGCCCCTCGACGATGAGATCCACCAAGTCGAATTGTGCGAGCAGATCCAGGTGCAGGGGTACAGCGTCCGCCAGACGGAAGAGGCGGTCCGGGAGAAACTCCTGGCAGGCGGCGATACGATTCCCTTCACCGCGACCGGCAAAGGGAAGGGCCGGAGTGGCAAAGGTTCGATCGGAGGGGCGCATGTGCGCGATCTCGAACGTCAGTTGCGCGACGCTCTGGGCGTGAAAGTCGAAATCAGCCTCAAGTCAAAACAGGCGGGAAAACTGGTCGTTCATTTTGGATCGAACGAAGACTTCGAGCGAATCTGCGGGTTCCTCAAGAAGGCGAGCTGAAGGGGCGTCGCGCGACCGTCCGCCAGTGTCGGCGTCCTGTGGTCGACGAAACGGAAACGTTGAAGGTTGGAACTGCCCATGCCCTGGGATCCGGAACTTGTCACCACCGCGATTGTCCACATCAAAGAACGCGACGAGATTCTCGCGGGGGTCATCGACGCGGTGGGACCGTTTCAACTGAAACTCGATCGCAACCGGTTTCAGATGCTGGTCTGGTCCATCCTTTCTCAGCAGATTTCGGGAAAGGCGGCCCGATCGATCCGGAAACGATTGCTGGAGTTGATCGCCCCCAATCGGGTCACAGCCGACCGACTGGCGGCACTGTCAGTTGACGAACTTCGCTCGGCCGGAGTTTCCCCGCAAAAGGCGAAGTACATTCACGACCTGGCCGCCAAGGTCGCGGACGGTACGGTGAAACTGTCTCGCGTGGGCACCATGTCGGATGGGCAGGTCATCACCGAGCTGGTTCAGGTGAAGGGGATTGGGGTCTGGACCGCGCAGATGTTTCTGATGTTCAGCCTGGGCCGGCCCGATGTCTTCCCGCACGATGATTTTGGAATTCGCTCGGCACTCAAAAATCTCTACGGACTGAGTGATCTGCCAAACCGGGAAAAATCTCAAACCCTGGCAGCTCCCTGGCGGCCTTATGCGACCATCGCCAGTTGGTACTGCTGGCGGAGTTTGGATTTGAATCGCAAATAGGTCGGTCGAAAGTCGAATCGATCCCGGGGCTGCGGCACTGTTCGCAATTTGAGCCGAGAGGTCGCGCGCCGGTTTCGGGGCAACCGCGCGACTATCGCGAAAGCGAATTGCGATTCCAGGGAAAGCTCATGGTGGGCGGTTGAGCGTAGCGCCGCATCGCACATTCCAGCCGGGCACCGCAGCCTGGGGCCAGTGTGACTTGAAAGGTGCTGTCTCCCAGAGGCACTGCCGTCCCCGCGACGCTGACCGATTCAAATCGGTGTTCGGCATAGGCCCCCGCCTGAACGGCGACGGTTCGCGATTCGAGCTGGTTGGTGTTGACCAGCGTGACGGCGGCGGTGTTCGCACCGAGCGAATCGACCAGTGCCGCGACTCCCTCGGGCAAACCCGCGCGGCGGGCGACCGGGTCGAAATATCGCAACCGACTGTGCAGCACCGACCCCCGGTGCCCGGGGTGAATTCCTCCCAACATCAGTTGCACCAGCGATTCCACACTCGCGGGGTTGTACTGCATTGGGTCGTCCGACAGTCGAGTGTCGGGAGTGGTCAGATCCTCCCGCATCGCGCGAACGCGGGACCGAACGCCTTCCAGATCACGCCGGAGCGCCGCTTCTGGGTAACCCGGGTTCTTGCCGGCGAGGTACGAAAACCAGGGAGCGCCGGCGACCCGCTCGAGGTCTTCGGGCCGTTGCGAAAGGTACGCGATCTCGGCGATTCCCTGATCATAGGGAGCGGGCTGAAAATCGTACCATCCCTGGTCGCCGAACATCCGGGGATACTGCTTCTTTCCGTCGATCACCCGGGCGTGGGAATTGATCGTGTCGATCTGCCGTCGCCAGACGTCAAGATACTTCAGGTCGCCCGTCAAAAGGTAGGCGTTGAGAAATCCGACGATCCCCAGGTTGACGGTGTTGCGATTCGCCGGCTTCCCGGACCCCGGATCGAACACCGTGAAGCCCCATCCATACACCCCGCCATACCACTTGCCATCGGTCGCCCCGCCGATGGTTCCGTCCAGCCCGATGTTGCTGGGAAGAACCCCCTGGTTCGCCGCCGCCCGTTCACACCACGCGTCTAGGTAATCGAGCAGCCACTGGCGGTACTTGTCTTCGTGGGTCAGCAGATACGCGTTCAGGGGGAGCGAGGTCGCCAGCAAATTCTGCGGATGGTCTCCGATGATGTCGTTGTAATCTTTGAAATGCAGCAGCATCGCCTCATAACTGTCCTCGCCATGTCCCAGACGGAACCGTCCCTTCACTTCGATCGGATCCCCCGCCCAGTCGACACCGGTCGCTTTCCTTAACAGCGGCCCCCGGCTTCCATTGAACATGCTGCGAATGATCTTGTGCTGCGGATCGTAATTGAGCGCTCCCGGATCCTCGTTGAGGTAAAATCCCGCGAACCGCCGGACCCGCTTCTGAAATGCCGGGTCATCCGGGTCGGACAGCCCCTGCAAATTGAAGACGGTCAGCCCTTCACCATTGTGCAGCCAATCCATCGTGACGGGGAATTCTTTGTAGTACATCCCGTCCCGCGCGAACGGGACTTCCGTCGTCTTCGCCAAGGTGTACTGCCGCAGGTGCCCTTCCCAGGCGTGCTTGTACATCGCGAGGACACGATCGGATCCTCCCAGCGCATGGATCAACGGCCAGTCGTTGCAATTCTCCATTGCGTCGTCGGGACCATCGTCGCCGCCCCAGCGTTCGACACACAGCAGAAACCCGCGTTCATCAAAGTACTTCGCGAAGAACTCCTCGCACGCCGTCGCGTTCGTCTTCAACAACTCCCGTTCCAGCAGTGCCCAGACCGGTGGAGTGACGGGGGTTTCGATCCGGATCTCGGGGGGTGCCGAATAAACTTCCGTCAGACAGATTCCCAGCCAAGTGACCAGAAAACCACACGCATACAGCGACGGGATCGCGCGTCGGAAAAGGCCGTTCATGGGTCACCGGGTGGGGTAGTGAAGAGGCGGTGTCGGAGGGAGGTCGAACGATTACGATGTGGGACTTCTTGATCGCTCGACGCGCCCGCCGATTCTATACTCCGGTGGGCGGAGAATGCGACGACTCAACCAGCCGGCTTACGCCGGCCGTTCGCCGCGCTCGGCGAACGGTGGGCGTCAGCCCACTGGTCATTCGACGCCGCCAGCAACACTCGGGCGCGTTGACAGCCCGCCGACACACATCCCGCCGCCCAAACCAATTCAACCAGCCGGCTTACGCCGGCCGTTCGCCAGGGCTAGACGAGGCGGCCTCCGGCGATGTTGAGTTCCGGTACGGGGGCGGTCCAGATCACCAAGGGGTACTCTTGTTGGATCACATAATTCACCGCGGCCAAGACGCTTTCGAGCGTCGGGAGCTTCTTTTTCGATCCCGACTCTGCCCACCAGTCGGCCGGCTGCGCCAACTTTGAAACACGGTTAAGCTTCCGGCTGCCGTACGCCTTGAAATCACGCAGCAGCGACTCGGGATCCGGATCACCCGGGACGCCGATCACCCAATGCACATGGTTTGCCATGATCGCGACGGACAGCAACTGCCATTTGCGAAACTGTGCCGTCTCTTGAAACTGTTTCAACAGCAACTCGGCCTGATCCAGAGTAAATCGTACCGGTGGCGACTTCAGTAGTCTGCGGGCGTAGCGCTGCAGCGGTGGATTGGCTGATTCGACAGGAGTTCCTGGAGAATTTCGAATCACTTGCCGATCGTTTGCGTCACGGACGAAGCCGACGAACCCCTTGCGATCACCCGGCAGCCACGTGCCATAGGTATTCGACGTCAACAACCAGTATCGATCCATGGCGAATCCTGGGCGATGTCGCGACTGATTCGGGAAATGGGCTGACATGGAATTCTACCGTGGGGCGCATGCGTTACCAGCCGGCTGACGCCGGCCGTTCGCCGCGCTCAGCGAACGGTGGGCGTCAGCCCACTGGTCACTCGACGCCGCCAGTAACACTCGGACCGTTTACAGCCCGCCGACACACATCCCGCCGCCCAGACCAATTCGACCAGCCGGCTTACGCCGGCCGTTCGCCGCGCTCGGCGAACGGTGGGCGTCAGCCCACTGGTCATTTCTCACCCCGCGCAGCGTGGTTGGCCGTTTTCGTCGCGCACGTGTCGATCCGGGGGGTTGGCCGGTCCCGTCAACCGCCTGGGCGGTGTGCGGCGGGCGGCGTGAAATGGGTTGGCGTCGAACATTCCGAGATACTCCGGATCGTGCAGGTAGTTGAGCCGCTCGGTTCGCATGGGTCGGTGTCCCACCAGTTGCAGAAGCTGTTCTGTCAGTCCTAGCGACAGCAGATCTCCCACGCTGCAATCGAGTACGCTGGCGAGTTCCTGCGCCATCAACCGCGACGTCAGTCCGAAGACCTGCACGCTGCAGTTGTTGAGCATCGTCCGCCAGCTCGACGGGTAGCACGATTGAATCTGCTGCAAGTCCTGCCAGAACGTCCAGACTCGCACGCCGTACGAACGACAGAGCGTGATAGCCGTTTCGAGCATGGCAAACGAGCCCAGAGCGGCGGCTTCATCCAGCAGCATCAGGGTTCGCAGCGCCGGCGCGGTGCGCCGGCTGAAAATCGTCTGCAGCATAGTTCCCACCCAGAGCGAAACAATCGCCGAGTGACTGTTCAGCCTGTCGGGGGGAATCACCACATAGATACTCAGCGGTGCCCCGTCGCGCAGGTCTGTGAGTGTCACCGTCGAGTTCTCCAGTGCCTCGGCGACCCGCGCGCTGTTCAACGTCTTAACGAACGACTGAGCTGTGGCGAGTGTGGAGGGCCGGGTCTCCCGCTCGGGCAAATTCAAAAATGCCGCCAGCTCCTGATACGCCAGTTTGGGCATCTGCTTCCCCTTGGTGTCGAGCAGCACCGCCAGGTTGTACGACACGTCGTCGCCGTGGATCAGATCGACGAGTCGGGGCAGGTTTTGCTTTTCTCCCGGTTCACAGCCGGCGATGTACGCCAGCAACCCCGAATTCAGAGCATTCGCCGAGAGTTCCCAGAAAGGATCCTTCGACGTCGACTTGCCCACCGAGAGCAGCTTGGCGATGCTCTGGCAGTCGGTTTCCAGGTCCGCGTTGGGGAGCTTGAGAATGTCCACCGGGTTAAGCGAATCGGTCCCGTCGGCGATGACGCGAAAGGCATCGAGTCGAATGACGCGATGTCCCATTTCGCGACGACGCCGGGCAGTCACGTGGTAGAGTTCCCCCTTCACATCGAGCGCGACAACCTGCCCCGGGTAGGTCAACAGCGTCGGGATCGCGGCGCTGACCGCTTTGCCCGCCCCGCTGGGGGCGACGGTCAGCAGGTGGGGACCGTCGAACCAGACCGGCTCGGGCGAAAACGCGTCCCGCGAAGGAAGGTTGAATCCGACCCCGGGTGCCGATCCCTGGGTCCAGCCCAACTGGATGGAATCTTCTTCGGTGCTTGCGGTGCCACGCGTGCGTGTGGAGTTCATGGGTTCGATTTCCTGTCGCGTCGTCAAGAGGTAATGAATTGACTCCTGTCTTATTAAAGACGCTCCGAGGTCTGGGTTTTTGAATGAAAAGTTGATGTGAAGATAGAATTCCCGAAATCGCCCTTGGGACCGGTTTTTGCCGAGGGGCAAACCAGGTGACGGGACAAAATCCGATGCGACCGGAGAGCAAACGTCCGCCTGAGCAAACGGAGTCGCCGGCCGCGACGTGTGGCGTCAAGGAACCAGGTCACGGGAGGGCGAGGCTCCTGCCGAGCCGCCGCTGTGCTTTCGATAGCAAAACGACGTTCTCCGGGCAGCACTCGACCCACGGTCTTTAGGAAGCCGCCGCTGGAATCGGCGTGTTCCAAACGCGTGCTGGGGTAGAAACGTGTTGCCGAAGCGGCAGCGCCTGGGGCGGTTCGCATGGCCCCGGGGCGCGTTTTTTCGCATCGGGCGCACATCGGGGCAGGCACTCAGAGAGTGCCGCCTACGTTATTTCGGTCCCTACACGACAGGCGATTCCCACAACGTAGCCCGCATTTTCAAAATGCGCGGCCCGCTGTGCGTGCGACGGTCGAGAGACGTACTGGGGGCGGTCCACGACGTTGACCGAATTGTTCGGCGATTGGCCGACGTTTCACGTGCCGCCGAAGAGGCAGCGACTGGGGCCGTTCGCATGGCCCCGGGGCGCGTTTTTTCGCATCGGGCGCACATCGGGGCAGGCACTCAGAGAGTGCCGCCTACGTTGTTTCGGTCGCTGTACGACGGGCGATACTCGCAACGTAGCCCGCATTTTCTAAATGCGCGGCCCGCTGTGCGTGCGACGGTCGAGAGACGTACTGGGGGCGGCTTACGACGTTGACCGAACTGTTCCGCGAGTGGCCGACGTTACACTCCGCGCGGCTCCCCGAAAATTGTCTCGATTCCGGCCGTACGAGGTATAACTGGAAGCGGCTTCGCCTCGCCCCACCCGAGTGATATGCTCCCCGATCGCGTCACCCTGTCTCGCCCGCACATCCAAAACGGGACCGATCCCATGCGCCGTCTCCCTCCTGCCAGCTTCATTTCCGTTTCGATTCTTTTGCTCACTCTGGAATGCGCCACGAGTTGTTTTTCTCAGGACGACATTCGCGAACTCAAGCTCCGCGACTGGCAACCAAAATCAATGCTGGTGACGAAGCAGACTGCGGTTGAGACGCCGCGGTATCCGGTGATCGACATTCACAACCACCTGGGGGGAGGTGCCGAGTATCTCACACTCGACCGGATCGCGAAGTACCTTGGCGAAATGGACTCCGCCGGTGTGCGGACCGTCGTGAATCTGGATGGTGGTTCGGGCGATCGTTTGAAAGAAACGCTCGCCGCCCTGGATGAGGCGCACCCCGGTCGGTTTCTCACCTTCGCCCTCGTGGACTTCAACGGGATTGATGACGACGACTGGACCGAACGCGAAGTCGAACGCCTCACAGAGAGTTTTCGACTCGGGGCGAAGGGTCTCAAATTCCACAAATCGCTCGGGCTGCGATTTCGCTACAAGAGCGGCAAGCTGGTTCCCGTCGACGATCCCAAACTCGATCCGATCTGGTCGCTGTGTGGCAAGCTCGGGAAACCGATCGTGATTCACGTCTCGGACCCCGCAGCGTTCTTCACGCCGCTCGATCGCTTCAACGAGCGCTGGCACGAACTCAACCAGCATCCCGACTGGCTGTTCTTTGGAGACCAGTATCCGAAACGGCAGGACATTCTCGACCAGTTGCATCGCGTCATCGCCCGGCATCCCGAGACGACGTTCGTCAGCACCCACTTTGGCAACAACGCCGAGGATCTGGCCGCCGTCGCCAAAAAGCTCGACGAGTTCCCAAACATGATGATCGATTTCGACGCCCGCATTTCGGAACTCGGACGACAGCCATTTACCGCCCGCCGGTTCTTTCTGAAGTACCAGGACCGGATTCTGTTTGGGACCGACACCACTCCCCGCCGCGAGGCGTTTCGAATTTACTATCGCTTTCTCGAGACCGACGACGAGTACTTCGACTGCTCGGCGAGCCACCACCTGCAAGGGTTCTGGATGATCTACGGCATCAAGTTGCCGGACGAGGTCTTGGAAAAAATCTACTACAAAAACGCCGAGCGACTGCTGGGTCTGACCCCCGCGACAAAAACCCCGGCCGACGAAACGCTGACAGTCAAATTGACTCCGGACTTTGAAGTGACCGGCGACGGTTCGAACGCAGCGTGGAACCGGACGGAATGGCGATCGCTCCCCCGACGTTCGAACTCGGGGCACGACTACACCGCCCGCGTCAAACTGCTGTACTCCGCCAACGGACTCTACGTACTGTACGATGGAACCGACGCGCAACTGTCGGCGACTTTGAACGCCGACTTCACCAAGCTCTGGGAAGAGGACGTATTCGAGTTCTTCGTCTGGCCCGACGAATCGCAGCCCGCGTATTTCGAATACGAGATTTCCCCCCTCGGGTTTGAGTTGCCGATTCTGGTTTCGCAACGAAACGGCAAGATGTTTCGCTGGCAGCCGTGGTCGGCGGTCGACGATGTGCCGCGGGGAATTCAAAAGAAGACGGCGGTGACCGGTGGGAAGAAAGAGTCGGGAGCGAAGGCGGCCGGCTGGTCGGCGGAGATCTATATGCCGTACGCGTTGCTCGAGCCTTTGGGGAACAGCGTTCCAAGTCGGGGGACAAAGTGGCGGGCGAATTTCTACCGCGTCGATTACGACGGGGGACGCGCGACATCATGGTCATGGCGGCCCGTGGGGGGCAGCTTCCACAATATCGAGAAGTTCGGGACGCTGGTGTTCGAGTAGAGTGACCTCAAATGTCCGATCGAAAGTCCTAGTGACTTGGTGCGACCGTTCTGATAGTTTCCCGCACCCTGGCGCTCTCACCCCACACTCCCCATCGCTTCCACACATGTCTTCCCTCGGCCGAAAATGGATGTCGGTCTGTCTGGTGTTCGCGGCGGGCTGCGCGACGCGCGGCAACGTCGACGTGCTAGAATCCGAGTTGCGCCAACATGAAGAGGCGCGAATCGAACTTGAAAACAAGGTCGGCCGACTGGAGACCGACTTGCGGGTCGCCCGCTCCGACGCCGACTCGTTGCGAACCCGACTGGCCAAAGCGGGAGACAAACCCCCGCCGGTCGAACATGCGAACGCCGTCTTTCGCGTTACGGAATTGAAGTTTCAAAACCTCATGACGGGGGGTTGGGATCGCGACCCCGCGCCCGGTGACGAAGGGGTGTCGGTCGTGCTGACACCACTCGACGAACATGGCGACCTGGTCAAACTACCCGGCGACACCGAGATCGAACTGCTCGACCTGTCGCACACGGGGGATGATCAGCGACTTGGGTTATGGCGATTCTCCGCCGACCAGCTCGCCGACTCGTGGCATAAGGGAGTCATCGGTTCCGGTTTTCTGTTGCGACTCCCTTGGCAGAAGGTGCCCACGAACGACAAGCTGACACTGGTCGCGCGATTGAAAAATGCCGACGGTCGGAAGTTTGACGCGACGACGCAACTCACAGTGAGTCCGCCAGCGGAGTCTTCAATGGTCGCTGAGCGGACGGTTGACATCCCTCCCTCCAAATACCGGATCAAGGCGGAACCGATTTCGGCCCCCCGCCGACTCCCGCGCGTCGTGAAAGAAGCGATGCCTGAAGACACCCCCATTACGAAGCCCAAGCTGCCGCCGGTTCCTCCCGAGGCGAATAACGACGAACTCGAATTCGAATCGACATCACCGGATGAGACAACTGGGCAAGATGAGGTGGAGGGGGATCTCGAAGACGAGGCACCGGCGGCGATTCCCACCGACGATGACCGCCCCGTAGTTGAAGAAAGTGACCGCTGGACGTTGAACGACGTCCCTGTGTTAAGGTAAATCGCGAGTACCCCGCAGTCTCAGCGCGCTGACCAACGCGTCGAGCTTGCCTCTTCGCCGTTTCTCGTTTCTCAGTGCAAGTTCGCTGGTCCCAAGTCGACGGCGCAGTTCATCTGGTATGCTATGGGCGAACACATGTCCGCCCGCTGAATTCGCCAGTTCCCGATGCCCGCGCCTCCCGAAGCGTCATTTGACCACCGTCGTTCCTGGTTGCTGGAACTCGGTCTGATGCTGCTGGTGACTGGCTGGGGCACGTATCTCAGGCTTCAGGGTGTGGGTCAGGTCGCCCTGTCGCATTTTGACGAAGGGGTCTATGCGTCGAATATCTGGTTCGGGCCGGCGACGAACTTCGGTTACCCGGCCCGGCACTTGTATGCGCCTCCGTTATTGCCGGCGTTAATCGAACTGTCGTTCACCCTGTTTGGCCCAGGTGACTGGCAGGCGTTGCTTCCGGGACTGATCAGTGGCTGCCTGCTGGTGCCGTTGGTCTGGTGGGTGGGACGGGAATGGTTCGGTCCCCAAGCGGGGCTATTCGCCTGCTGTCTGGCGGCGTGGAACGGGCCGCACGTCTATTTCAGTCGAACCGCCCTCACAGATCCCGTGTTGTGTCTGTTCCTGACGTTGGCGGTCTACCTGTCGTGGCGGGTGATTCAGCGGGGAGGAGTGCTGAACCTGCTGGGAGCGGCTGGCTGTGCCGCCTTTGCGTGGTGGACCAAGTACAACGGATGGCTGCCTTTGGCCATTGCGCTCGCCGCCGTTCCACCGTGGTTGTGGTTTCGTCGGCGTACCGTTCCCTGGGAGGAGGGGAACCACGCCGTTTCACGTGGAACAGCGTCTGAGACTACCGATCGCGGGGAGGCGGTCGGTTTTTTGGGGAGTAGGAATCCGGGGGATGGGAACCCCTCGGCATCCTCGATAGATAGCTCTCAGCAGGCATTGGGCGCAGGGTCGCCCCATCCGGCTGGAGAAGGAGTGTCAATTAGGCCGGGCCTGCCGACCGATGTGGTGGGCGTTTCACGTGAAACGGGTTCGGGGCCATCGGACTACCACCCGTTGGGGGGTGCCGTTTCACGTGAAACGGGTTCGTTGACGCCGGAGTCGGAGGTGGCGAGTGATAGGCGGAGGTCGGTGGCCGCCCAGAGGACGGGGAGTGATTTGCGGACGCACAGTGGCGGCTCGGCAGGAGCCTCGCCCTCCCGTGGGGGGTTGGTTTTGCCATTGGGGCCGGCGGTCGACCAACCGGAGGGTGGTGCCGTTTCACGTGAAACGGGTTCGTTGACGCCGGAGTCGGAGGTGTCGAGTGACGGACGGGCGTCGGGGGCGGCCCAGAGGACGGGGAGTGATTTGCGGATGCGCAATGGCGGCTCGGCAGGAGCCTCGCCCTCCCGTGGGGGGTTGGTTGTGCCATTGGGGCCGGCGGTCGACCAACCGGAGGGTGTTGCCGTTTCACGTGAAACGGGTTCGGTGACGCCGGAGTCGGACGGGGCGAGAGATGAGCGGGGGTCGGTGGCCGCCCAGAGGACGGTAGGGGATTTGCGGTCGCACAATGGCGCCTCGGCAGGAGCCTCGCCCTCCCGTGGGGGGTTCGTTGTGCCATCGGGGACGTCGGACGACCACCCGGTGGGGGGTGGCGTTTCACGTGAAACGGGATCGGGGCCGCCTGAGTCGGACGGGTCGAGTGACGGACGAGAGTCGGTGGCGACCCAGAGTGCGGGGGGTGATTTGCGGGGGCACAGTGGCGGCTCGGCAGGCGCTTCGCCCTCCCGTGGGGGGTTGGTTGGGTCTGGCCCCCCGACGTGGCTTCAGGTGATGTGGCGTCTGGTCATGTATGTTGCGATCGCCGCCGCCGCTTGGTCTCCCTGCTTGTTGGGACTCCAGTCGGTCGGGGGGTACCGTGCCGTGGCCGACAATCATCGTCGCTACGTGGGACCGCCCGAAAACGTCATTCCCACCGCCCGCACTCAGTTCGAAGCGCTGACCTACCTGGAGGGATCTGGCGGTCGGTTCTCGGTTGCCATCGCGACGCTCTTCGTACTGTTGTCTAGCCGACTGACGGGGGACCGTATCGGAATTGGGCAACTGGGAATTCTCATGGGACTGGCGGCTACTTCGATCGGAACCAGTTCTGTCTTCGTTGTGGGGCTCCTGGCAACGGCCTGGGGTGCGACTTTGCTCGTCCCTTCGAATTTTGCGGGCCGTCTCCCGCTGGCCAGTTGGATGACCGCGGCCTGGCTGGCCGGCCTGTCACTGACGACACCGTTCTATACACCGTACCCCCGGCTCACTCTCCCGTGGCTGGTTGTCTCATGGCTGGCGGCGGGAGCGTTTGTCGCTCAAAAGCCGATCGTGCAGGTCGGCGGTCGATCCCTGCGATCACAGCGATTCATTCTCGGAGGACTCGCGATCCTCCTGGGAGGCCTGTTTCTTTCTGCACGGGTTCAAACGCCAATCGACGGTAAAATCCCCTCGGTTGGAATGCGGGACGCAGCCCGCGAGGTCGCGGAGGTGATTCGGGGCGATCTGGAGTTGCCGGCCGGCGGGAACCTCGACCAGGCCGTTGTCTATATCTACGGCGAACCCGCGCTCCTGTTTCAACTGCGACTGGCGGGTGTCTCGTGTCACCCGATTCAAGACCTGGGCTTCGCGAGTGGAAGAGGACCGATTCCCGCGCCCACGTATGTGATCATTGGCGAACGAACGACGCGTGAACCACACTTCGCCGAGCAGCGGGAAGTCGCCGACCGATTGCGATCGGTACACGATGTGATCGCCCGACTGCCCCCCCTGGTTTGGCTCGATGAGCCCTGGGACCGCCCAATCTCGTCCGCGTCGAGCAGTCAGCATCCCTATCGGTTCGAGATTCTTCGTTTGGGAGACCGTCGAACTCCCGATTCACACCCGTGATGAAATCGCCATGATTGTTCGTAGTTTTGCCACGCGGTTCCTTCCATTTGCCGTGATACTCATCGCCTGTCACGCAATTGTCGCCGAGGGTGACGAGCGGACGGATCTTCTGAAGAGCGCCACCGCCCACTGGCTGCCGGGTGTCTCCCCTCCTGGTCAATTGCCACTCACCCCGATAGGGAAAATCGATTCGAATCTTCCCGCGCGCGGAACGGGAGCCCGCTCGGACGCCCGGGTCGCCTCACTGAATGCGGCCTATTTCGACGCCGGTCCGAAACTCAATCTCACAGGAAACGCCTGTACGATTTTCGTTCGACTGCGTGATCCGCAAGGAAGTTGGCGGCAGGCGTTTGTCGCCAAACGTGGCTCCGTTGAAGAGATGAACGTCAACTTCTTCGCCAGCCAGTATCCAGGGAAACCGTGTCCGGAAGTGGCGTTTGAGCTGCGGACCGACGCTGGCTTTGGTCGCGCGAGTTTCCTCGTTGAGTCGATTGACCGGACCGCGTGGCACGATCTGGTCGCGCGTTACGATGGTCAGCGGATTGAACTGTTTTGTGATGGTCGCTGGATGGCCACCAGCCGGCATCGCGGCACACTGCACGAAAATGCGGAACCGCTGCTGATTGGGGCATGGACCGACGCCGGGCAAACCCACTTTCGGCACACCGGTGAAATCGAAGAAATCGCCTTGTGGAATCGCGCGTTAAACGACGCCGACCTCGCGCACCTGGTGCGTCGCGAATCCATCGAACGCCCGGAACAGAAACCGGTTTATCGGTCGCCGGTGCATTATCGGCCCGAAGGACTGACTCTCGCGGATACCATCCCTTTCTATTGGAAGGGGGACTATCACATTTTCTACCTGCGGGCGGGCGAAGGGGGAACTCCCTGGGGACACGTCGTCTCCCGCGATCTGGTGCACTGGAAGGAACTTCCCGACGCGCTTCCGCTGGGAAAGCGGACGGAGCCGGACGGCGAAAACGTGTTCACCGGAAGCGTGATCGAGCGAGAGGGAGTATTCCACATTTTCTACACGGGCTGGAATCCCCGGCTGAAGATTCGCGAACAGGTGATGCATGCGACCAGTCGCGATTTGATTGCGTGGACGAAGGTTCTCAGCGATTCCTTCACGGCGGACGGCGTGAATTATTCGCTCGAACAGGGACCGGACTTTCGCGACCCGTTCGTCTTTTGGAACGACGCCGACCAGACATTCTGGATGCTGCTCTGCGCCCGTCGGGCAGGCGACCAGTCTCCCGTCACCGGGCTGGCGACGTCGAAGGATTTGATGTCGTGGCGACAGCGTCCCCCGCTTGCAGGCGGCTATCGGCTGACCCCCGAATGCCCCGACATGTTTCCGATCGGGAATCTCTGGTATCTCATCGTTTCCCCCAGCGAAAATGTCACGGTGTACCGCACAGCGGATTCGCCCGCCGGCCCCTGGTCAGAGGAACCGTATCAGGCGCTCGACACCCCCATTCTCTACGCGGCCAAACGAATGTTCGATGGTCGCCGGCACGTATTAACCGGCTGGTTGCGCGATCTGGAAGGGGATCACGAAGACGGCGCGTTTCGCTGGGGAGGAACGCAATCGATCCCGCGAGAAGTCTATGCCGGGATTGATGGTGAGTTGTTGACCCGTCCCGTTCCCGAGGTGGTCGCGGTGTTCGACAAAACGGTATTTCGATCGCAGGATTCGGAGAAGACGGTGTCCGATTCGAAAGTGACGGTCCTCCCGTCGGGGGAATTGAAGTTGAACGGAGCCTTGACCGGTTCACGCGTCAGTTGGCCCGCACCCGACAATTACCTGCTCGACGCGACCCTTCGGCTGAAACCCGAAACGGAGTGCGCGCTGGTCTTCCGCGACGGACCCGGGTTGGAGTCGGGGTATCGGTTGATCCTCCGTCCGGCCCAAGGAGAGGTGGAACTGCGCGGCGACAAATTCCGCTACCGTCGCGCTGTCACGTTACCGACGGACCACTCGATCACGATTCGTGCATTCGTATTGGGAACGACGATCGAGTGTTTCGTGAACGACGCGCACGCTCTGAGTTGCCGGGCCTATGAACGGACCAGTGGCCGACTGGGACTTCAGGTTGCGGGAGCCGGGGTGATGGTCAAAGACCTGACGATCAAAACCACGACTGCTGATTTCGAAACGGCGATGCCAAATGGTGAGAAATAGACGCGACCTGAATACGCGGCTCCCACAGCTCGTGATCGCAAGCAGGCGCATTTGGAATGCGGGAGCTTGTGCCGGCCGTTCCTGAATCCTCACTCGATTTGCGGAGGACGGCCCTGAACTCATGGAACGCATTGGCCATTCCTTGAAAACCTAGCTTCACCCGTGGCTGGCCCCCACGACGCAATTCGACACTCGCCGTGCCGGCCGTCCGCGAAACAAGCAACAAAAACGGTTTCGATTTTCGACAGGTTCAAAGAAGCATCGGTCCACTCAAGTTTCCAACCGACAACAGGGCACGCCCTGCAGAAACTATACGGAAGTACCCCCGGCGAGATTCGAACTCACGACCTGCGGTTTAGGAAACCGCCGCTCTATCCAACTGAGCTACGGGAGCAAGGGGTGTCGTCCCGTCTCTACCGCCTCGTGGCGATCGCAGGAGGGCAAATCGTCGGCGACATGTCGCAGGCGACGATCAACCCGGTCGACAGTGGCGATTCTACATCACGGCAGTCGGCGAAACCACAGCGGGACATTCCAAAGCGACGCAGGTTCGTCCAATTTCACGTGGAGCAGAGACACACAGCAAACTGCGATATTCAAAATCTTGGGAGCCAACAAAAAATGAACACAGGTACACTGTCTCTGCGTGGCGGCCGGCCGGGCTGGTTCGGTTTCAAGAACCGCAGTAAGCGGATGCCGCCAGTTTGGGGCAGACTACGACGATCAATTCCATTGGGAATTGTCCGTTGCATTTCAATCGTATTCTGCCTGAAATTGCCATCGAACGTTTTTCGAGTGTGAACACGGATCTGTCGTCTGGCTTTCCAGCCAATCGGACCGGAGGATGCACAGTTCCGCCGAACCACTCCCCCAGCATGATCTGCGAAAGTCGACCCGTGAGCGCAACCTGTTTCACCTGGCCGGTCCTATTCCGAAGAGTGCGAACGGCAATCGGAATCCTAGGGCTGGCCGCGGGACTCGATTTCATACCGGGGCGCAGTGCGCACTCCGCCGACCGGACCCCCGCTCCGCTCGATCCCGCGGAAGCCGCCCGACAGGCGATTTTGCCTGCCGGGTTTCGGATGACGGTCTTCGCGGCGGAACCACAGGTCGTTCAGCCGGTTTCGTTTTGTATCGATGACCGGGGCCGGTTGTTTGTCGCCGAGGCGCTCAATTACGGCGAGTGGAAACCGACCGGCAACGACCGGATAGTGGTTCTGTCCGACATTGACGGTGACGGGAAAGCTGACGCGCGGACCATTTTCTATGAAGGCTTCAACTACATCACAGGAGTCGAGGTCGGGTTCGGCGGAGTGTGGGTTGTCTCGCCCCCCAACCTCTATTTCGTGCCCGATCGCGATGGCGATCTGAAACCGGATGGCGAACCGCAAATCGTATTCGACGGGTTTGGCTACAAAGAGAGTCGACACAACCTGGTCAACGGGTTCACCTGGGGACCCGATGGCTGGCTTTACGGTGGTCACGGCAGGACCAGTCCCTCGGACGTCGGTCCGCCCGGCACTCCCCAAGAGCAGCGGATTCACTGCGATGGGGGCGTGTTTCGCATTCACCCGACCCGGCGTGTGTTTGAGAATTTCGCGGATGGAACGACGAATCCCTGGGGGGTCGACTTCGATGAGTTCGGCGAGTGCTTTGTTTCGAATTGCGTCAATCCGCACCTGTTTCATGTGATTCCGGGGGCGCATTACGAACCTTGGAGGAATCGCCCTTCGAGCCAGTACGCCTACGACCGCCTGCCGACCATCGCCGACCATTTGCACTACCCCACCGGCAAGCCGAACGAAATGCGCGGTGAAACAGCGGAAGTCCTTGCGCTCGGTGGGGGGCACGCGCATTGCGGGACTCTGGTCTATTTGGGAGATCGATTTCCCGAGTCGTTTCGGAACGGCGTGTTGATGTGCAATGTCCATGGACGGAGAATCAACCACGACCAGTTACGCCGGCACGGTTCGGGATACACCGCCAGCCACAACCGCGATTTCATGATCTCAGCGGACCCTTGGTTCATGGGAGTGACGCTGCGGACCGGACCCGATGGGAATGTGTTTGTTTCCGACTGGTCAGATACCGGTGAATGCCATACTTACAAGCCCGAGACCGCCACTGGTCGCATCTACAAGATCTGCTATGGGAACGAACCGTCCCCGCCTGTGAATTTGTCCGCGCTCTCTGACGAACAACTTGTGGAATTGCAGTGGCATCGGAATGAATGGTACGTCGCGCACGCGCGGCGGCTGCTGCACGAGCGGGCTTCGAAGTCCGATGGGGATCACGGGGCAGTTCACACGGCGCTGCTGGCGGTACTGGATTCCCCGCGTGAGCCGGTGTCAAAACGCTTGCGGGCGTTGTGGACGCTGCGTGTCACGCTGGGGCTGACGAACGATCGCCTGCTCCGTCTTCTGGGAGATCCCGAAGAACAGTTGAGAAGCTGGACGGTCCGGTTGATATGCGAGGGAAGCCGACCGTCTCCCGAGGCGCTGGCCCGAATGCGAGAGCTGGCACGCGATGAAAAGTCCCCCGTTGTGAGGCTGTCCCTCGCGGCTGCGTTGCAGCGGATTCCACTCGAGTCGCGCTGGGACATCGCCAGGAATCTGGTGAGCCATCCTGAAGACGCCAGCGACGCCAATCTTCCCTTGATGTTTTGGTACGGGATCGAACCGCTCGTGCCGGCCGATCTGGTCCGCGCGCTGGAGCTGGCGTCCTCTGCGCAAGTCCCCTTGGTTCGCGAGTTCATCGCGCGCCGGGCGGCGGATCACGTGCTTTCCAGGAAGGGAGCCGGTGATTTTGAGCCACTCGTCGTCGCTCTGCGAAACGCGTCTGAGGAAGCGGCCCGCGACCTGCTTAAGGGGATGCGGGATTCCATTCGGGGACAACGTGGGCTGCGGCTGCCTGAGGCGTGGTCGGCTGTGTATACGAAGCTGGCCCAGGATGAGGATCGCGCGACGCGTCGGCGGGTTGTTGAACTCGCGTTGAGTTTTGGCGACGCCCAAGCAGTGCGCGATCTGGTGCGCGCCGCGGGAGATCAGGCGATTCCAAACTCCGAGCGGATCGAGGCGGTGGAATCGCTGGTCGATGCGCAGATCCCCAACTTGGCCGCGACCTTGCAGGAATTGTTGACCGATCCCGACGTGCGGCGAGCCGCGATCCGGGGGCTGGCCACCGTTCCCGACGCACGAACGCCAGGTAAGCTCTTGGCGCTTTACACGGAGCTGAACCGGGAAGAGCGACAGGAGGTGATTGCCACGCTGGCGTCGCGTCCCGACTTCGCGCGGCATCTGCTCGACTCGCTCGAGAATCAGTCGATACCGCGGAGCGACGTCTCGGCCTACACGGCGCGGCAGATTGTCGCGCTGAGCGACAAACGGCTCACCGAACGCCTGGGAAAAGTCTGGGGAACTGTGCGCGGTGCCGACCCGGCAAAGAAAGAAACGGTCGCACGGTATACGAAACTCCTCACCACGACGTTTCTCTCGGGAGCCGACGTCGAAAACGGTGGCAGGGTGTTTGGCAAACTGTGCGGCAACTGCCACAAACTGCGTGGCGAAGGGGGGGCGATCGGTCCTGATCTGACTGGCACGAACCGTTCGGATCTGGAATACCTGTTGTCGAATCTCGTTGACCCGAGTGCCGAGGTGTCACAGGACTATCGGATGTCGTTGGTCGAAACCCGGAATGGCCTGGTGCTGACGGGAATCGTGCTGGAAAAGTCGGCGATTCGAATTGTGTTGCAGACGGATGCGAAACAGGTGGTCATTGCCGCCGGGGATGTGGAATCAATTCAAGAGTCGGCCACCTCGATCATGCCGGAGGGACAGTTGGATCAACTGACGAAGGAGCAGATCCGGGATCTGTTTGGTTTTCTGCGAAGCCAACCTATCCCAGAATCTCGCTGATCACCTTCCCCCCGTGCGCGATCGCGACCGGGCGGTCATTGTCGTAGACTTTCATATCCGGGTCGATCCCCAGCAGGTGGTAGATTGTGGCGCAGATGTCGCTGGTGCTGACCGGTCGATCCTTCACATAGGCGGCGTGTCCATCGGTCACTCCATGCACCGTTCCTCCCCGCACACCCGCCCCCGCGAAGAGGACGCTGTACGCGAAACTCCAATGGTCGCGACCGGCGCTCGCATTGACCTGCGGCGTGCGGCCCATGTCACTCATCACCACCACCAGGGTTTCGTCCAGCAGCCCCGAGACTTCCAGGTCTTCGAGCAACGCGCTGTAGGTGAGATCCAACGACGGGAGCGCGCCGCGCAGCCAGTTGAAATTGTCGGCGTGCGTGTCCCACGAATTGTCCCCGGGAAAGTCCCAGGTGACGTTCACAAACCGCACGCCCGCTTCGACCAGCCGTTTGCCAATCAACGCGCTCGCCCCGAATAACGTGCGGTCGTACCGGTCTCGCAGTTTGGCGTCGGCCGTACTGAGGTCAAAGGCACTTTTCAGCTTGGTGGAGGTCAGCAGACTCAACGCCCGCTGCTGGATACGATCGACATCGTCGAGCGCTCCGCTCCCCTCCAGACGCCGCTGGTTCTGGTTGAACTGCCGTAACAGGCTCTCGCGCTTTTCCAGCGAATCGAGCGTGATGCCGTCAGCGAGACGGGTGTTGCGCGACAGGTACGGCTCGCCGTCCAGCACCTTCATCTTCCCCAGCGTGCGGTGCTTGAGTTTGTCGAACTCCGAGAAGAGCGGATCGTACCGTTTTCCGAGGAAGCCGGCGTACGGACCGGGGTAGCGCACCGTGCCCCCCGCGTTCCCCGCGCCAGCGTAGTTTGGCAGGTAGACATAGTCGGGAAGATCTTTGGTCGGCGGACGAAGCGACTCACACACCGATCCCATGCTGGGGGGATACGTGTCTTTGGTGCTGGTGATATCCGCGAGCGTGATTTCGTAACCGGTGTAGCTCGGCAGCGGATTATGGCACCCCGCCTTGTGATTCACCGACCGCACAATCGCCGTCTTGTGCATCCACTGTGCCGACCGGGGCAACAGCTCGCCAATCTGAATCCCCGGCACGTTCGTATCGATCGGCTGGAACTCCCCACGGATCTTTTCCGGAGCGGCGGGCTTCAGGTCATACATGTCCTGCGTCGGGGCTCCACCCAACAAGTACAACAGGATGACACTCTTCGCCTTCCCCGGACGGACCAGGTTGCTCTGTTCCAGCGCCATCAGCGACGGGAGATTGAACGCTCCCCCCAACAGAGAGAGCGCGCCCGCTTTCAACGTCTCGCGACGCGTCAACCCGTCGCACATTCGGCGTTCACTTCCCAACAGGGTGAGCATGGTCGGTTCTCCCAGCCTTCAAGACAACTCAGTGTCGAAACAGAAATTCGTTGGTGTTGAGCAGTGCCCACTGCACGTCTTCCCAGGCCCCGCGTTTGTCGGCCGCGTTCGCGACATGATCGAGCGCCGCGCGGCGTTCGTCGGAAAGCGGCAATCGCGACAGTGTCGCCAGGAACAATTCGTCAATCAGTTCGGCATCCGGGGTTTTCGCAGCCAGCAGTCGCCCGATGCGATTCTCGGGGACACGCAGTTTTCCCAGGATGTATTCGCCGTTGCGCAGCTCCAGCGCCCGCGCAAGATTGATATCCCCCTCCCGTTCACATTCGCAGGCCGCCTCGCGGGCGGGCTGGCCGAACGCTTTCAGGAACGGGTGGCGATCCCACGAGGCGTAGCGTCCCCCCGTGTAGATCACCTGGCCATCGGGAAGCTGAACGGCCCGTGTGCCGGCGGGGATCTCTGTGAAATCTTCCGCCGCGCCGGTCGCCGCGCAGACCGCGTCCATCAACAGTTCCGCCGACAGTCGCTTCCGTTTGACGCTCGCGTGCGCGAAGTATTTTTCGCCGTCGGTGTCACTGGGAGGAGCATGTGAACTGAGTTGATAGGTTCGCGAATTCGCGATGGTTCGGATGGTTCGTTTGACATCGAAACTCCCCGACACTAAATCGCGGGCCAGCATGTCGAGCAGCGCGTCGTTGGCCGACGGATTCGAATCGCGGAAATCATCGGGAGGATCGACGATCCCGCGTCCCAGCAGATGGAACCAAATGCGGTTGACCGTCGCCCGCGCGAAATGCGGGTTGTCGGGCGAGGTGACCTGCTCCGCCAAAGCGACCCGGCGGTCGGCTCCAGCCGCGATGGCGGGAGCCGGCATTCCCAGCACTTTCGGCGGGAGGGGACGCCCCAATTGCGGGTGTGCGACTTCACCCGTTCCTGCCGAGAAAATCACAAGCGAGTTTTCACGCAACTGCCAGGGATAAGGCTGCGGCGGACTCCCGGGGAAGTCGGCATCGGGCTTCGCCTTGAGCTGCGAGAACCACGCCGCCATGTGGTAGTAGTCGTTTTGGGTCCATCGCTCGAATGGATGGTTGTGACACTTCGCGCATTGCAGGCGGATGCCAAAAAAGAGCTGCGCGGTACTCTCGGCGAGGCTTTGCGGGTCATTGACCACCGCCGCCCCGTTGTCGTACGGACCGCGGTAATAGTTCGCCGCCGGACTCGCGAACGTGCTGCCGGTCGCCGTCAACAATTCCTTGACGACTTCGTTCCAAGGGGTATTCCGTTCGACGTGACTTCGCAGCCATTGCCGATAGGCGTGGCTTCCTTTGATTTGAATCTTGAGCCGATTGGAACGGAGAACGTCGAGCCACTTGTACGTCCAAAAGTCGGCGAATTCCGAACGTTCGAGCAATTGGTCGACCAACCGCTCCCGCTTGTCGGACGAGGAGTCTTGCGAAAACTCGCGGCACGCATGCGGCGTCGGCAGAATGCCCGCGATGTCGAGATGCACCCGCCGAATGAACTCGTCGTCGGTACACAATCCGGCCGGCGCGATGTTCAGCAGTTTGAGTTTGGCGAATACATGGCGGTCAACCGCGTTGTTCTCCGGCGGGTCAACCCAGGCGAATCCCGGACGGGGCTTGAGGTAGGTGAGTCGGGCGCATTCGATGATGTCGAGATATCGGCACAAGATCGCCGCCTCACCCGTCTGCTTCATCTCGACCAGTCCGGTCGAATCGACACTGGCGATTCCCTCGTCGCTACTGCTGAACGCGGTCAGCCGGGTGACGTCGCGCACGCTGCCATCCGAGAAATGTGCCAGGACCACCAATTGCTGCCAGCGGGCGGGAGCGAGCTGCACGCGATCGCGTGGCAACACCTCAATTTTGGTGAGCGCGGGCAGGCCGGCGGAGTCATCGCGGGCCCCTTCGGCCAGCCAGGCACGCACAATCTGTTCCGGCACTTGATTCACCGAGGTAAATCGTTTTCCCCCTTCGTGCGGAACCTGCGCGAGTCCCTTTTTGAGGATCAGGCTCGCATCGACGTCAAAGCGATTGGTGCGCCGGCCGAGTGCCGAGTGGGTCAACTCGAGATAGTCGGCACCGGGATCGTATCCGCGCAGGCTCAACTTAAATCCCCCCCGCCCGCTGGGAATTCCATGGCAGGCCCCCGCGTTGCATCCCGCGACGTTGAACGCCGCGATGAATTCGTGCCGAAAACTGGCCGGTTGCGGCTTGTCGAGATCGCTCACCGACACGGGGACTCGCAACGACGCGCCCCCCGCTTCAATGACCAGAACTGTTTCGCCGGACTTGGGCGCGGGCTGGGTCCGCACTTCCTCTGAGCGCGGCACTGGTGTGATCAATCCACCGCGACTTACCGCCGCCAGAGCCGGATTCTCAACGCGCAAATCGCAGAGTCGCGTCAGATCGCGTTCACTGCCGTCGGCATAACGACCCGTGACGAGGAGTTGCCGCATGGATCGCGGCCCGACCAGACGAATCGCTTCGGGTTGTACCGCCAGTGCGATCGGTTGTCCGATAACCGCCGCCGTATCGGGTTCCGCGCGATCGACGCGCGGCGCATCCGCCGCAGAGCAGGTCGCGGCCAGCAGCCACGCGCTCGCGCACAGAAGAGCGTTCGTCAGATGCTTCATCTTGGCGGAGGCCTGTTGAAGACACACACAGAAGTCACGTCTGCCACGAAATCGGTTCGGGACACGGTACGCAACGTAGAGAACAACATTGCAATGGTAATCATTGATGGGTGGGGTGTCGAGTAGAGGGTGGGCATCGTAGCCGTCTTTCTCTGAAAGACTGGCCCGCTGTGCCTCCGCCAGCAAGACAGCGCACTGTGGGCTGCCCCAGAACTCACAACGAATTTAGATCCTGTAAAAAAAACAACACGACGAGGGGCGTCGCGGAATGGCGCGCGTCCCGGCGAAGAGGCGAAGCCCCTACGGCGTCCAATTCATTTCGCGACGGACGGTTCGATTGGGGGGTTGCGCCAGCCCAGAGTGCGTCGAGCGACGGAGATTGCACATGGGGCCGCGCACTCAGAGAATGCGGGCTACATTCTTCGAAAGACTGGCCGCACGACGACCGCGCCGTTTCGCAGTTCCAGGACGATTTGTGAGTCGGCGACCTGCGGATGTTCCAGCCGCCACTCGGCCACGACCGCAACGACCTGCCGTTCCACCGCGCGCTGCAACGGTCGCGCTCCATACCGCAGATCGCACCCGACTCGTGCCAGATGTGCGACCACGTCCGCGGTCCAAGTGAGCTTCAATCCCATCTTGGCCAGCCCCTCCCGTTTCGCGACCGATTCCAATTCCCGTTCGGCCAGTCGACTGATGGTCTCGGTGTCGAGCGCGACGAACGACACAATCGCGTCGAGGCGATTGACGAATTCCGGGCGGAATTCCGACAGGACAATCTTCTCCAGCGACGCGGGGGCCGACGAGTCAAACCCCACGCCGGTCGCGCGGTCACTGCCGACGTTGCTCGTCAGAATCACTACCGCGCTCTGGAAGTTCGTAGTCCGCCCGAATCGATCTGTCAGTCGACCTTCGTCCAAAAGACCCAGCAGCGCATCGTGAACCTCGGGTGCGGCCTTCTCGATTTCATCAAACAACACGACGGCGAACGGTTGCCTGCGCATCTTGCGGATGAATTCGCTCACTTCGCCGTTGGAGCTGGAGACCAGCCGCTCGGCGGCCCCGAAGCCCGAATATTCGCTCATATCGAGACGGACCAGCCGCTCGTGGGCGTCGCGATCTCCGAACAGGTACCGGGCGAGCGCCTTGGCCATTTCGGTCTTTCCCACACCGGTCGGGCCGCAGAACAACAGAACTCCCAGCGGCCGACGCGGATCGTTGAGGCCGGTCTTGACCATCGTCACCACATGCGCGGCGGCCTGGCAAGCGGCCGGCTGCCCAAGGATTTGTGACTGGAAGTGATTCAGCACCTCTCCCTGTGGTAACGGGATGTCGTCACGCAACAGAACGTTGGGGAGCCCGGTGTCGTGTCGAAACTGAGCGAGAACGTCGGCAGTGTTAACATGGGTGGCCCCCACAGATCGTCGCTCGTGCAGCATCCTCCTGGTGAATTGCGCGACTCTCCCGGGAAACGTCGCGTACGGGACGAATCGCCGGAACAGCCGCTGGATCAGTTCCGCCAGTCCCGCTTCGGCCTCCAGATGATATTGCCGAGAACCTGTGATCAGCATCTGTTCCAGCACGGTCCGGGCCTCGGTGGGGGAAAAATCCGGCACGCGAACGACTTCAAAAAGGTCGGCCAATCCCGGAAGCAGGCGACGACAGGCGTCGAGTTCCCGCGGTGTCACCTCGGCGACCAGTCGCAGTTCGCCCCGCTCCAGGTACGGAATCAGAAACGCGGCGACGCTGGCCGCGGGCTGCTCGTTACCGGTCCGCACCAGGTCAAGCAGATTCTCCACACACAACACGGCGGCGTTGTTTCCGAGTGCCGCGATCACCTGTTCAACCCGTTCCTGCCACTGTCCCAGGTACATCATTCCCGCGATCAGCCGGCGGGCGCTCGTCTGCCACAACACAGGTGGTGGCGACTCGGAATCGCGTTTGAGATCCCGCCGCAACAGCAATGCCGCTTCGGTGATGACGGTCGACTTTCCAACCCCCGATTCCCCCAGAATCAAAAGGCTCGCCCGGCCGGTGGTCAGCCGGTCGGCCAGAGAACGCACCAGTGGTTCGCGTCCGATACCGCGTGGTGAGCGCAGCCAGCGATTCCGCTGCCCCAGCCGGTCGGCGACCCGTGTGAGAACGGGTGGCGCGAATTCCTCGTCGTTCGAACGCGAACGGCGGTCTTGCAGGTGAATCGCCGACAGGCTGATTTGGGGCGGTGCCAGTCGCAGCACGAGTTCCTGCGGTGTACAACGCCCCAGAGATTGAGCGACGGCGTCGTTGATCAGTTCATTCAGCGGGTCGGTTGGTTGATAGGTGAAGCGGTGTCCCAGAGTGGGAAAAATGCAGACTCCAGAACCATCGCGGCGTTTTCCCAAGACTGCGGTCACATGGATCTGCACGGTTTCGCCGACCGGAAAGACGCTGTCGTTGGTCGTGCGGTATTCAGGACGGACTCGAATCTTGTAGTCGCGCAGTTCCGGCTCACGCAGGTCGGCGGGTTCCCCTTCGTGCTGTCGAAAGAGCCAAACAAGGTACGCCTTCAGTTGCGCCAGCGCGTCGACCGGCGTGACGTCGACGGCCGACGCGCGGGGACCATCGAGCGTTGTGGCCGTGAACGTTCCCGTGGGCGTCTGCCACACAATCACCGGGATGCGATGTGTCATGAAGTCGACACCTCCAGTGCCGACAGCAGCAGTCGGCGATGTTCTTCGCGCGAGGGAAAACCTGGCGTCGATTGTCCGGTCCGCAGATCGAGCGTCGGACCCAGTTCGTTGTAAAACCGCAACAGTCGGCCGGGAGGATCGGGATCTTCCGCGATGGTCGCCCGACCGGTCGCCAATCCCGCGAGCCAGTCCGATCGTCGCTTTAGGAACAGTTCAACCTGATCCGGGAATGGCGTTTCGTCAGCGACCCGCACCGTCACCTGG
This sequence comes from Planctomicrobium piriforme, assembly GCA_945860955.1. Classification (GTDB taxonomy): domain Bacteria; phylum Planctomycetota; class Planctomycetia; order Planctomycetales; family Planctomycetaceae; genus UBA10511. Next base: position 17,482 of record CAMATH010000067.1, on the reverse strand, counting down.
ACGGGAAACAGATTCTCCTGCGGACGCAGGACGACGTGGACTCCCTGTTCCAACGAGACCAGGGGCCACACGCCAACACCGCTGATCAGCAGCGCATTGGGTCGATCGGGGCGGCCTGCCAGGCGACGTTCCACGTCAAACCCCAACAGTTCAAACAGTTCTCCCAACCGGGTGGAAAGCAGCTCCGCAAAACGCCACGAGTGTGCGAGGCTCCGGACGATCACCAACGCGCGAATCGGCAGTTCTTTCGCGCTCTGCAACGTCGCGAGCCAGGCGGTCTCCAGACAGAGTTCCTGCGCCAGTCGCGCCGCCGCCTCCGGTCGCGGGGCGGAGTTCGCGACTTCATTCAGATAGTCGTGAATGTCGCGGGCCGCGTTCAAACTTCGGTAGTTGCCCACCGTGACCGCATTGGCTTTGGAATAATTGATGACCGCCTTGGTGGTGACAGGTCCGGGTACACGCGCTCCGCCAACCGCGGTCCCCTTTCCCATTCGCGACTTTCGCTGATCCAGCACCTGCTCGCGCAGCTCCTGTACCTTCATCAACTGTTCCCGAACAGCGAAATAGTGCAACTGCTCGACAGACACCGTGCCGCTCACCACCCCGCTCACCCGCGACTGGTCGCACCGTTCTTTAACCCGGGCAATCACTTGTTCGATCTGGGGCCACTCAAGTTCCGGATCGTCGGCGGTCCAGCCGAACGGAAAGGGAACGGTGGCAACCCCTTCCAATGGGTCAACCCGCGTCGCCACTCCGCCCGGTTGCGGATACACGGTGATCACCGATGGGAGGTCGGGACGCGCTTCGGCGAGCCGGGCCGCGACCGGCTGCACGAGCTGGCTTTCGATCGCCCGCTGCAATGCCCGGGCGCCAAACTTGGGGTGATATCCCGCGTCGACAATCCGCTCCATCGCCAGCGGCTCAACCGACAGCGCCACCCGTCGGCGTACCAGCCCGTCACGCTCGAAGATCCGCCGCAACACGAGGTCGGCGACCTCCCGCATCTGTGGCCGCGATAGCGGAGTGAATGGAACGATGCGGTCGATTCGATTGAAGAACTCGGGACGAAAGTACGCTTCCGCCGCCTTGTGATACGCCCGCTGACGCCAGTCGTCTCCTTCGGCGAGGCCAATTCGGCCGGCGGCCGAGTCGGCCCCCAGGTTTGACGTCATCACAATGACCGTGTTGGTAAAGTCGGCGGTCCGCCCCAGTGCATCGGTCAGCCGGCCTTCGCCGGTCACTTGCAGCAGCAGGTCGAAGACATTGGGATGCGCCTTTTCAATTTCGTCGAGCAGCACCACCGAGAAAGGTTGTCGCCGCACCGCCCCCGCCAAGAGTCCATCCGGCTCCCCCGCGGTCCCCGCGAGTTGCGCCGCGGACCAGGGGGCCGAGAATTCGTTCATGTCAAATCGCAGCAGCCGCGCGGGATTGGTAAACAACGTCTCCGCCAGCGCCTTGGCGCACTGTGTCTTGCCGACCCCCGTCGGTCCCAGAAAGAGCAGTGTCGCGATCGGCCGGCGCGGATCCGACAACCGCGATTTGGTTGTCAGGACAACATCGGCGGCGGCCGAGACCGCCTCGGTCTGCCCGACCAGACTGGTCCGCAAGCGGGCGATGACTTCGTCCCGTTCCAGCTTGCGGCGATCGTCGAGCAGGTCGCGCGCCAACCCGGTTTTGCGGTGGAATTCCTCTTCCACATCGTCCCGCGAGATCGGCAACTTCTCGCGACGGTGCGCCAACTGCCGCGAGAACGCCGCCGATTTCCCGGGGAACGCCGCGTCGCGAATATACGCCTCATGCAATCGCAGAATGACCGGAAGCGCGTCGAGGGAGAACTCGCAGCGGTGGGTCGACTCCAGGCGTCGTTGCACTTGCAGCATCACCCGGCGTGTCTCGGATTCTCCCATCGCCGCGATCCGAATCACCTGGAACTGGTCCGCGAGTCCACGATCCTTTTCCTGAAGGAGTTGCCACGCTTCGGTGGTCAGCTCGGCGAGCAGTCGCACTTCCCGCCGCAAGACCGAGGGCTTCACCATGTCGGCGATCGAGAGGTTCGCATCCCGACTTTGTCCGACGAGATACAACCCCAGCAGATCGTCGATATACAGGACATGTTTGCGTTTGCGGACTTCTTTGAGAATCGCCTGGACGCGGCCCTCCCACGCGCCGACGTACATCATGCCGCTGATCAACCGTTGCGGCGACACCTGCCAGACGCAATTGCGGCTCACGTACGGTTTTCCACGTCGTTCGACACGCCGACGGACGCACTGATGTAGGATCGCGCTCTTCCCGACCAGGCGTGGTCCCACCAGCACGACCGGACGATTGTCTTCCTCGCGCAGCAGCCGGTCGAGCAATTCGACTTCGGAATCGCGTCCCAGTGCTTCGTGGAGTTCACCCGGGTAGAGGTAATCGAGACAGCGTCCCACTCGTTGCAATTCGGTCGCGCCGTCGACATTGGTGTCGTCGAATAGGGCGGCGAGTTTTCGCTGGATCTTTTCGCGAGGGATATGCCGGGTCTTCACGTCGATCTCGACGGCGGTCACCCACGCCTGCCCCGAGAGCGACAGCCGGCGCAATACCGGGGCGACCGATTCCAGGGAGCCGGCTTTTTCCTGCTTGCGGAAGTGCCGGGTGAAGACGTGCGTCGCCCGCGACTCCAATTCCTGCAACGTGCGCAGTTCAAAGCAGAGTTCGGGAATCGCGGGGCACAGAGCGACAATTCGCCCCACCGCCTGAAACGTGACGAACAACAGCTTCACACGAACCAGGTCGGTGCGCAGTTCGAGCGCGAGCGACAACACGTGCGTTTTGAGATCGGGCGAGAAGCTGCACTGGGACAGGAGGTCGTGCCGGTCCGAAGCGCCCAGATTGCTGAGCAATAGATGCAGTCGGCTGGAGAGCTTGCTCATCGCCAGCCCCAGATGCGAGTCGGTGGCGTTGACGTTCGACACGAACAGCGGCTGGCAATGATGCACCGCGCCGCCACGCTCTTTCTTGACTTCAATGTAAACCGGGAGGTTGAGCAGCATCAGTCGAGCAGCCCCAGAGCGTTTTCCGTGAGTGCCAGCTCGGCGGCCCGGCGGACCGTCTCGATGAACGTGCTGGCCGACACCTCAAGTTCCGCCGTCAGTCGCGCGTCGTGGCACGCCCCTTCGTACAGATCATACTTTCGGCGGTTCTCCACGTGCGCGAACGAACCCTCCCGCCCGACATTGTCGGGAGGATGATACCCGCTGAGCAGTCCCGACGAGACTTCGACCACGCAGTCGTACCGCCGGCTGTTGCAGTCGACCAGCACATGTCTGCCCGCTTCGTTACCGAGCAGACTGATCGCGTCGGCGCTGGAAACGGCGAGTGCCGCCCCCACGGCCGACTCCTCGACCGGCAGGAATTCTTCGGGAGTCTTGTTCCACGCCTCCAGCAAGAGTCGCGCGGGGGGGGCTTCTCCCGTGGCGAGCGCCGCCGTGAGCCGCGCCGCGGGCCGGGGAACTGTCGCTGGAGTGTCGTCCGGAAGTTCAGGAGATTTCGCCGGCGAGTGACGCGGATCGGGTCGCTGCAACCAGAACAGCCCGGGGCGTGCCCCGCCGTCCCGCGCGATCTCCAGGTACGCTTCCGCCAGGGTGGATAGGAATTCACGGTCCGCAGAAAACAGATAGAGGGTGACAATTCCCGGTTGCTCGTCGCGCACCCGCAACACCCGGCGTAAGACCTGAATCATCTGGTCGTGACACAAGGCGTGCCAGGCCGACAGTTCTGCGGAGTCGAGCCGCTCACCGGCGTACCAGGCATCAAGCCATGTCTGTTCCATTTCGACAACGTCCCGCGAGAGGGCGTCGACATCGCCAATCAACCGTTCGATGGCGATGAGCTTCTGCTCCTCTTTTCCGAACTGGTATTTCAACGTGATTCCCCGGCGTTTCGCACGACGCTCGCGCGCTGCTTTGGCGAGCCGGGCCATCTCCACTTCGTTCCGTAGCCTCAACACCGCACCGCTCGTCTCGACCCGCTGCACGCGCCGGCGGAGTTGACTCACCTTCAACAATTCATCCCGAACAGCGACCCCAGTGGTGCCTGGTGGTCCCCCCTTTGTCGAAACCGCATGGACCGTCACCGACAGCTCGCGAGCCACGACATCGACCCGGCATTCGAGCGGATCGTTACCGGTGCTGCGACACAATCGCTCCGCCAGTACCGCGGTGAGTCGTCGTTCGATTTCCCGCTTCAATGGTCGTGCCCCGTAACGCGGGTCGTAGCCGTTTTCGGTCAGGCGATCGAGCGCCTCGGGAGTGATTTCGAAACGGACCTGCCGTGATTTCAAGCCAATCCGCCCCGTCAGCTTCGTGATCTCGCGCCGGCCGATTTCACGAATAGAATCGCGCGACAACGGTGCGAACGGCACAATCTGATCGATGCGGTTGAACAACTCGGGACGCAAAAACCTCTGGACTTCGCGCTGAAAGTGCTGACCCGCCGCGATCGATCTTTCGCTGGCGTCTCCCGTCTGAAAACCGAAACCTCCCCCGCGAAACGACTCGGCTCCTAGGTTTGAGGTCATTATCACCACCGTGTTGGTGAAGTCGGCGAGCCGACCACCGGCGTCGGTCAGGCGTCCTTCCCCCAGCACCTGCAACAACAGGTCAAACAGCCGGGGATGTCCCTTTTCGAATTCATCGAGCAGCACGACCATGAACGGCTGATCGCGAACCTTTTGCGTCAGAAGGCCCGGGGTTGAACAGCTTCCGCCAATCAGTCGATCGACCGCGGCGACGTCGGCATACTCGCTCATGTCGATGCGAATCATGCGCTCGGGATCGCGGTACAGAAATTCCGCGAGCGCTCGGGCCGTCTCGGTCTTGCCGACGCCGGTCGGTCCGATGAACAGCAACCCCGCGATGGGCTTTCCGCGCCGGGTCAGTCCCGACTTGACCGCCGCCAGCAGGCCCGCCACCAGATCAATCGGCTCAGGCTGCCCCAGGATCCGGGCGGTGAACCAGTCGCGCGTCCGCTGCAAGTCGAGCGGCGTCTGATCGTCGAGCATGAACAACGGGAGCCCGGTTTCGTGCGAGAACGCGGTGACGACATCGACCGGAGTCAGTTCTCGTGGATCGCGGCAATCTTCCAGCAGATTGGACAAGAATCGCAACTGTCGACCCGGGGCGGCACTGTAGGTGGCGTAGCGACGATGCAGACGATCGAGTTCGTCGAGCGCGGCGTCGGACAGAGTGGCTGCGGGGGACCGGCGGGCCGACTCATGGTTTGCGAACCGCCTTAAGATCTCGCGTGTGGCCGACTCCGTGGGAGGATCGACGTTGAGGACGGTGAACGACTCGATCAACTGGGGTTCGTCACGCTCGATGAGGGCGAGTTGCTCGGGGGTGCATTCGGCGATGGCGCGCAGATCGCCGCGCATCAGACTGGGACGGAGCATGGCGGCGACTCCGGTGGTACTCCCTCCCCCTTTGCCGACTTCGCGAAGTTCGATGAGGTTATCCAGATGAACAACGGCCCGCGTCTGACGTGCTTCGGCCACCAGATCCTGGCAGCGCTGTTGCCACATGCCGCATCCGGTCATGCCGGCGACCAGACTGGAACCGCGTGTCGACCAGATTGTCGACCCCGCGAGACCAAACTCGACGGCACGCCGGGCGAGTTCGTGGACAATCGCCGACTTTCCGACACCCGAAGGCCCCACCAGCAGCACGCTCTGGAGACCGGGGCCGGTCAGTCGGCGGGCGAGCTGGGACACCAGCGCATCGCGTTCAAAGAGGGGGTGCCCGGAGGATTTCGACAAGTCAACGGACACCTCTTCCAGCACCGATTTGTCGGACTTTCGATCCGCTCGACGCTTGATCGCCGCCTCTTTCAGAGTGGGGCGGTTGACCCGCAACGCGAGCGGCTTGACGCGCATGCGACGTTCCTCGGCAAGCAGGGCGAGTGCGAGCAGCGAACCGGGAATTTTGCGGCGACTGAGAGCGGCACGGGTTTGCGGTTCAAGCTGTGCCAGCAGAGTCGCTTCATCGTCCGCGACAACATCGATACCGAGCGCAGGAACCGACGCGACCCAGGTTCCCGAGTGGTGCCGCCATTGGGAATAGGGCATTCGCAGCCGAACCGGTCGGCGGCGGAGCGTATCGTTTGCGACGGGGGGGATGGTCAACAGAAATCGGCCGGCGGTGGGCGCGACCGTGGGCCACCGTTGATGAATGTCCTCGGGCTCCAGCCCCTTCACGACGTCGGCCAGCCGGCGCACAAGCATGCGGCGTAACCGGCGCGGAGAATCGTCCAGGCAGGCGATTTCGGGGAAGAGCAAGGGGTCGGCCAGCAGCAACTGATTGGAGAGCAGTCGATACTGAATCGCGACTTCAAAGGAAAACTCGGGCATGGAACGACCAAGAAGTGTGAACCCGAAGAGCGTATCTGTTCTCTGGTTCTACATAGACCATGAAACAATTCTCAAGTTCGCGCCTTTTTGTCGCGACGACGCTCCTGCGGCGTCGCGCCCGACGGCGCAGCCGGCGGTTGGGTCGGGTACGCGTGACGCGGTGTATGACTACATCGTCGTGCGAGCAGCCGTTTTCGATGCGAAGTTGCAATCTGTCTCCACTCAACTCTGCCGAAGGTTGTCCAGACCGCGGCGTCGTAGGAACGCCGTCCGCCACATGTCGCGACGACGCTCCTGCGGCGTCGCGCCCGACGGCGCAGCCGGCGGTTGGGTCGGCAAGCTTGACCTGTCGTTTGGACTCGATCATCTTGGACGACGCGAAACGGGACCGGTCCATCCGCAGTTCTGGAGTGAGCTTGGCAAGCATGAGTATCCCGACCGCGAAAAAGCGAGTGGTGCAAGCCGCGGTTTTCGCGGCGGCAATCGCTCTTGTGGCGTGGGTCTGGTACCACTCAAATGAGCTGGTCTTCCGCGCGGAATTCTGGGTCGCATCCCGAGAATCGCGCTGGAAAGGGGACTGCTTGGGGGAGCGAGCGATTGACGCTGCCAGGCGGTGCAAGACTGTCGACGAGCGGAGATTCGTCGAGCAATACTGCGTGCTGGCCATTACCGACTTTGGACGTGATCCAATGGGCCGGGCGGAAGCGGGCGTGGCCTGGGATGTGTTGGGCAACCTCGAACATGACTTGCTGCCAGAAACGATGGATTCGCTTCGGACATTGATGCGAGACCAGAACTCTCCCAAGGTGATTCGGACGGATATCGAGGCGTTTTTTTCTCAATTGTCGAAGCGTCGGGCACGAATACCCGAGATTGCACCGAAGTCGACGATCCCACATTCCGATGACGGATTTTGACCGATTCAGCGACTGAAAGACTTGTTGCCTCGACCGCGTTTGTCCTGCCTGGAACTACCCCTGTTTCTTCCCCTTCGCTGCTGCCTTCCTTGCGTCCAGCTTCACGCGCAACTTCACGAGCCGCTCGATCAGATCGACGGGCATTGGCTCATCCGGCGGAAATTGCAGATTGCCCTTCGACCCGGCGTAGCGTGCCGCCACTTTCTCGAGTGACTTGTCGCCAGAGATCGGCCGATACAGCCCGAGGTGTTACTTCCAGGCGGCGAAGTCAACCAGAATCCCGTGCTGCCGGAAGGCGGGCATCTGGTAGCTAATCACTTCGGTGGCGTCCGGAGCCGCCCGACGGATCGCCCCCCGCACTTCCTCGAGTACCGCTTTCACATCGTCTGGGAACTGCGAGATGTACTCATCAATTTCGCCTGGTTTCCTGGAGTTTGCCATCATTGCGTGAATTTTCGTGTGTTTCGTGCCTTTCGTGGTTCCTCTCATCCCTCAACTCCCCCACAAGTCAACCGGCGAAAACGGCAGGTCAACCGTGTCGCCGCATTGGTCGCTCTCACCCCAGCCTGGCGCGTTCGACACAGAGCTTTTCCAAACGTCCCGAATGAGGTTCCGGGGTCGGTTCGGCCTTCACACCCGGAGTTCCGTCGGCCAGCCGGATCAACTCCAGCGGGCGTTCGCACAGATCTTCGTGGTAGAATCGCGAACTGGGGAAAATGTCCGCCGGGTACGTGAAATTGTCGAGCATCGCCAGCGACACGCACAGACCCGCACCCAGGGCGCTCTCCAGCATCCCCCCCACCCAGCTAGGAATTCCCGCCTGCTGACAGAGGTTTTTGATTTTGACGGCGTTGGTCAGTCCCCCCACCCGCCCGGGCTTCACGTTCACGTATTGGCAGCTCTTTTGTGCGATCGCCTGCACCACGTGCCGAGGGTGGGTGACACTTTCGTCGAGACAGACCGGTGTGCGGATTTTCGACTGCAATTGCGCGTGATCGAGCAGGTCGTCATGGGGCAACGGCTGTTCGATCATCGCAAGTCGAAACTCGTCGATCTGCTGGAACAGCGAGAGATCGTCCAGTCGATATCCGCTGTTGCAGTCGATGTGAAACACCGGATCAGGGAACCGCTTTCGGACAGCGGTCAACATGGGAATATCCCACCCCGGCCGGAACTTGAGCTTCACGCGAGGAAAACGCGCCGCCACCGCGCCGTCAATGGCAGTCAGCAGATCGTCGAACGAATCCATCACGCCAAAGTCGGCCCCCACCGTCACCTCACCGCGCGTCGCCCCAAGCAGTCGATGCAGCGGAGTGTTGGTCAATCGACTCTGCAGATTCCACCACGCGGTGTCGAGCAGCGCCTTGGCGAACGGGTTTCCCTTATAGACCGCCAGATGTTCCTGGAGCGCGTACCCCGAGGGAATCTCGCGACCCAGAAGCGCGGGGGCCAGCCATTCTTTCGCGCATTGGAAAATCCCTCCCCCCCACTCCGGACTGTAACAGGGGGCGGTCAGCGGGGCGCTTTCGCCCCAGGCGTGGACCGACCCGGAGGTTAGCCGGCACAGCACGCTATGGCAGGCGACATCTTCGCCGTACGCGGTCTTCCACGGGTAGATCAGCGGCATCGCCACATGGAAAAGTTCAATCCGGTCGATTCTCATTGTTCAACGTATTTCCAGAATTCTTCCTCTCCACCGTCGGGGGGAGGGGGAGGAGCCGGCTTCGGGGTCTTTCTCTGCGCGGGGGCGACCGGAGGGGGAACCGGGGCGACGCGGGCCCCCGCCGGCTTGACCTGTGGAGTCTTTATGGGTGTCCCCTTGGGTTGTAGGGCGGGGGCCGCTTTCGGAGCCGATTGTCGGGGACCGCACGCCGGGCATTCCCCCCGCAAGTTGAGCGGCTCGGCACACTTCGAACACAGCATGATCGCCGCCTCGGCGAGCGGTTTGGGCCGGGCCGCCGCGGCCGCTGGAGGAGCCGGTGTCCGCCGTGCCGCAACGGGTGACGGTTGGGGTGCGACCGCGGGGCTGGCCGGCGGAGTCGATTCCACTGCGAGGACGATTTCTGCCGACTCGTCGTCGACAATTTCCCGGGTCAACAGGCTGCTGTCGCGGCGCAGTTCAACGCGGGCCTGCTTGCCACTCGTCACTTCGCGGGCCGAGACGGCGATTTTCGCGCTGGCGTCGTACGTGATGGTTACTTCAATTCGCGACTCGGCCGGAAGTTTGGGAGGGAGTCCTTCGATTGTGCAATTGCCGATCGCCACAGGCTGCTCTCCCGGATTGGCACCGCTTTCGACAATCGCCAGGGTCACCCGTTTCTGATTCGGCACCACCGTCCCAAACACCTTGTTCGCCGACGCCGGGAGTGTGGTGTTCGCCGGAATCAGATAGTACGGCACCCGCTGGTTGGTATCGACGTCGCGAATCAGAATTCCCAGAGCCCGGGCGTTCACGCTTTGCTGTTGCATCTTCGACAGCCGGGCGACCGCCTTTTTGTCCCTGATCGCATGGACGAATTCACTGTTCGTCAGCAGCATGCCCGCGTAGTAGGTCGCGCCATGCGCGATCGACTGATCGGGCGAGAGTACCTTGCTGAGCGTTGTGCCCCGAATGGTCTTGAGCATGTCGTCGACCATCGGCATCCGCGAACTTCCGCCGGTCGACAGGACCGTGACGTCAAGGTGCGAGGAACCCTTGCGGTGCTGCTCAATCAGCCGTTGCGTGATCTCCTGGGTGCGACGCAGCAGGTCGTTCGTGAGACCGTTGAATTGCTCCCGTTCGATCTGATAGGTCTTGCGTTTTCCGCCGTGTTGCACGATGAGCGCCGCCCGAGGTCGCACGGTCAGACTGCGCTTGCACTGTTCCACCTCCCACGAGAGATGCTGCAGACTCTCGGGGGTTGAACGGGGGTCGACGCCGAATTCGCGTTTGAACTGGTCGGCGACAGCGGCCATCAGTCGCTGGTTCCAGTCGATCCCACCCAGGTGCAAATCTCCCGAGCTGGCGATCACCTTCACCTGATCGCGCTCGTAGCTCACGAGCGACAGGTCAAACGTCCCGCCCCCCAGGTCATAAACCAGAATCCGTTGCGCGTCGGTGAGATCTTTGAACCACAGCCCTTCGGTTCCCAAGACGTAACACAGGGCGGCGGCGACCGGCTCGTTGATGATGTCGACATGTTTGAGCCCCGCTCGCTTGCCCGCCTCCACAGTCGCCAGCCGCTGGCGTTCGCTGAACTGCGCGGGGACTGTGATGACCGCACGATCGATATTCCCGATCTGTTGACGGGCGTCGCCAATCAGTTTGCGCAAGACAGCGGCGGCGACGTCGATCGGATTGTAGCTCTTGCCGTCAATCGTCCAGACCTTGTTCGGATCCCCCATGAAACGCTTCGAATTCTGCACCACGTTGAGAGGATGCAGAATCGCGTTTCGCAGCGCCTCGGTCCCAACAATTTCCTCCCCCCGGTCGTACATGACGACCGAGGGGGTCGAAATCTCACCTTCGCGATTCGGTATCGAAACCGGCTCCCCCTGTTCGTTTAGGTACGCGATGCAGGAATAGGTGGTTCCCAGATCGATCCCAACGGCGTGGGTGGTCAACGGCGTCGACATGGTGGTGATTGCGAATGGTCTGGCGGGAATGGCCGGAAGTGAGTCCGTGAAGGGTGACCTTCATCCTATCACGCCGGCTTGGGAACTGCCCAGTGGCCCGCGCGATATTCGCGCCCCAGCATCCGCGTCGCCTGTTCATCCCCGACGACGCTGGTGGACGCCTGATCGAATTGCAAGACCCGCCCGACCCGGGCCGCGATGTTCGCCAAGTGAACCAGCCCGGCGGACATTCGTCCCGCCTGAATGTCGGCGTTGAGGGTCTGCTTCTCGTCCCGCACGCAATCGAGAAAATTGGTGTGATGGGCCACCAGGTCGGCGCTTCCCGACCCCTCGGCGAGCAGCTTGTTGCGAGGACCGTACAGTTTCCAGCCGACGGTGTGACCGATAATCAGCATTCCCTTCGTCCCATAGAAGGCCGCCCCGTTCTCGTACCCTTCCTGAACATACGGAGACCAGATCCGCTGTTCAAAGATGAGCTGCTTGTTGACCCCGGGCCGACCCGCGACCGGGTATTCGTAGATCGCGTACTGGGTGTCGGGAAACTGCATGTCGTCGTCGAAGAAGTACTTCCCTCCCAGGCAGGTGATCCGCGAGGGATGCGTGTCGACTCCCAGGCCCCAAACGGCGACATCGATATCATGCACACCGTCGTTGCCGATGTCTCCGCAGCCAAAGTCATACCACCACCGCCAGACTCCGTGCAGCAGATTCGGACGGTAGGGGACGACCGGGGTCGGGCCGAGCCAGGTGTCGAAGTCGAGATGAGCCGGCGGGTCGGCTGGCTGCTTCTTGCCGATGGAACTCCGCAACTGGCTGTTCCACGCTTTGCAGGTCAGGATTTCGCCGATCTCGCCAGATCTTAGATGGTCAATCGCCTCGCGGACGACCGCCGTGCTTCGGCTCTGGGTTCCCACCTGCAGGCGTTTGCCCGATCGGCGGACGGCCGCCGCCATCATTTCCCCTTCCCGCAGATTGTGACAGCACGGCTTCTCGACGTAGACATGCTTCCCGGCATCAAGTGCCAGAATCGCCGCCGGCGCGTGCCAATGGTCGGGGGTCGCGATCCAGACCGCTTCCACCCGTTTGTCGTCAAGAACGCGCCGCAGATCACTGACAGCCTGTGGGCGGGCACCGGTCGCTTGGGAGACAATTTCGGCGGCGGCATCGCGGCGTTGTTGATCGACATCGCAAACCCAGGCGATTTCAACATCCTTGCGGGCGGACAACGCCTTGACGTGTCCGGTCCCCGTTCCTCCCGTGCCAATGATCGCGATGATGACCTTGCGGGGCGCGTCGTCGGCGATGGCCACGCCGACGGTCGCCAGCGCGGCGAGACCGACACCGGTTTCTTTCAGGAATCCACGACGATCAGTTGTCTCAAACATGGAAATCACCTGGCGGACTGGGGAGAATGAATTGAGGAACATGGGAGCCGCAATACTGCGGGAAAACCGCTGCGAACGCGCGACTCGACTCCCGCTCCCGGTCGCATCATCGCCTGTTGTTGCGTCGCTGTCGAGGACCGCAAGGTCTGGTATTCCGCCGTCCGGTCTGGTAGCGTACTGGTGACAGTTCCATCGCAACCGAAACGTCTCACCCGCCATGCCCCTCATGACCAAGCGGCCACCGGCCATTTCCGGCGTCAGTGCTTCGAGTGAAGCCGAAATTCAGACGGTTTATCCTTCGATCGCGGCGACTTCCATTGGCAAGTTGCTGGGTTCGTTGTATGGCTGCTTGCCGATTTCGGTCGGGGGAATCAAGCTTTCGCACCTGATCTTCCCGTTGCCGACCGCGCCGCTGGGGGTGCTGGTATTTTTCTGGCAGAAGGTGTGCGGGCAGGTGTATGTGCTGACCAACCGGTCGATTCGGTTCCGCAGCGCGCTGGGACCGAAGCTGTACCAGAAGGTGCTGCTGCAGGATATCGCCGACGTGGTCGTGGACCAGAAGGCGGGACAGGATTTCTACCCGGCGGCGGATCTGATTCTGGTCGGTAAAAAGGGGGAAACGCTGGCAGTTCTGGCGGGAGTTCCTCGGGGGGACGTGTTCCGACAGTCGATTCTGGAAGCCCGCAATGCCCGGGTGCAGACGGAAGCGTCGCTGGCGACGATCAAAGCACGCGGCAATTGATTTCGGGTTGTGACGGGCTGTCTCTCGACGTCGGGACCGCGGAGGATTGTGTGACTCCACGGATTTTGGCACCATCACATGGTGGCTTGCCTTGAGCCTGACCGGTTCGTTCGCTGGTACCTGTCTGTATGCCCAGACCGATGGATCCTGGGGAGCCTACCCGATCAAACCGAGTGCCAGCGAAAGCATCATCACCGCAGAGGCATGGCTCGTCAAACGCAAGTGGAATGCGTGGTTGTAGTAAACCACGGCGATTCGAGAATTCCAGGCAGTGCCCCAAAAAGGTTGCCACAATCTACCACGGCGGCCCTTCGACCTGCTCAAGATCTGGTATCGCGTCCTCGGCAACGACAACGTACACAGACCGCGCAACCCCAGCTTCTCTGGCGATCAACCCAAGCTGATCCAGTTTGATAATCATGCTGTGTACGGAGGGAGGCGACAGGCGGAAGTACTGTGCCAGTTCCTTTTCGGACGGACTTTGTCGATGGAGTTTTCGGTAGAGATGAATGAACGCGAGGAACTGACCTTGCCGATCCGTAAATGTCATTTCTCGTTTCCCACCATTGTGCGGCAGCGAAATGAGCTCAGTCTCGACTTCATATTCGAACCCCGTACTGTCGGGTCAATCTCCAAGTCCGCCTGGGACGCCGGTCCCGACTGTGCGCGAAAATCGCGAATTGGACGGTAATCGATCCACGTTCGCAAGTCTATGCTTCATCGTCGCCCTCCCGCATTCCGGGCAATTCGCGACAGTGAAAAATTCCCGCACCCGGGTCGTTGCCCGGCGGTGGATCGACTGGTAGGCTTTTCATCATACCCTTCTGGAGCCTTGATTCATGTCGATTGATATCGCCGTCGTCCCGGTCGCGGGACATGGAACCCGCCTGCTGCCCGCGACCAAGAGTCAGCCGAAAGAGATGCTGCCCGTCGGACGCAAACCGGTTGTGCAGTATGTCGCCGAGGAGTTGTCGGCCGCCCAGATTCGGCGGGTACTGTTCGTGACGGGTGCCCGCAAGTCGGCGATAGAAAACCACTTCGACGAAGACCAGAGTCTGGTCGAATACCTGCGGGAGTCGGGGCGCGAAGAGGAACTCGCGGAACTCGAATTCGACCGGAACAAAGTCGACTATTTCTACACCCGGCAGAGTCGGCAACTGGGGTTGGGGCACGCGGTGTTGTGCGCGCGGCCGCTGGTGGGGAATCAGCCGTTCGCCGTGGCGCTGGGGGACTCGATCATCGGGTTGCACGCCCAGTCCACGATCATGTCGCGGATGCTCGAAGAATACGACCGCACGGGGGCCGACGTCATCGTGGCGGTCGAGGAGGTTCCGCCACAAGACGTGAAGAAGTACGGAATCATCGAGCCGGCCGGTCCGATTGGCAACCGCATCGACATCCGGCGTCTCGTCGAAAAGCCGGCTGTCAATGAGGCACCCAGCAATCTCGCGATCGTCGGCCGGTATGTCTTCAGTCCGCGGATCTTCGATGAACTCGCCCTCACGAAGCCGGGGCGTGGCGGGGAGATTCAACTGACCGACGCCATGCAGAGGGTGCTTGAGCAGGGGGGCAAAGGGGTCGCGATGCGACTGCTCCCTGGAGAAAAGCGGTTCGACATCGGAAACTTCGGAAGCTACTTCCGCGCGTTCTTCGATTTCGCGATCTCGGACCCGAAGTACGGCGAATCGCTCCGCGCCCACGCGCGGAAGGTTCTCGACCGCGAGGGTTAACATGCGAATCATTCGAAAACGCGCCTGCGCCCGGGCCGGACTGCTGGGCAATCCCTCCGATGGATACAACGGCAAGACCATCTCGGTCATCGTGCGCAATTTCTTCGCCGAGGTGACGCTGTATGACTGGGAGTTCATCGAGATCCGACCAAGTCAGGAGGACCATGGCCGATTCAGTTCGATTCACGAACTGCTGCACGACGTGGAGTTGCATGGCTACTACGGCGGCGTGCGACTGATCAAGGCGACAATCAAGCGGTTCGCCGAGTTTTGCGCCCAGCGCCACGCGGCGGGCGATCCCGGGTTTGAGTTGGGGAACGAGACCTTCTCGATCCGCTACACCACGAACATTCCCCGGCAGGTGGGAATGGCCGGTTCGAGCGCGATCATCGTCGCCACGCTGCGGGCGCTCATGGAGTTTTACGGTGTGCGGATTCCGTTGCGGGTGCTTCCGTCGCTGGCGCTCAGCGTCGAACGCAATGAACTGGGGATCGCGGCGGGGTTGCAGGATCGCGTGATTCAGGTCTATGAGGGGGTGGTCTACATGGACTTCTCGCGGGAGCGGATGGAAGAGGTGTGTGGCCTGCAATGCGGTCACTATGAACCGCTCGACGCCGACTTGTTGCCACAATATCAGCAGCTACAAGACCGGCAGACACCTTGTAGTCACTATGAACCGCTCGACGCCGACTTGTTGCCACCGCTGTACATCGCCTACACGCGTGACCGTAGCGAGCCAACCGAGGTGCTGCACAATCCTTTACGCGCCCGGTATGACCAGGGGGATCAGGCGGTGATCGGCGCGATGCGCGACTTCGCCGACCTGGCGGCCGAGGGGCGGACCGCGTTGCTCGCGGGAGACAAGGAGAAACTGTCGGAGTTGATGGACCGCAATTTCAACACCCGTCGCAAGATCTGCCAGCTCTCCGCCCCGCATGTCCGCATGATCGAGACCGCCCGAGAACAGGGGGCCAGCGCAAAATACTGCGGCTCTGGTGGTGCGATCATCGGAGTCTATCGCGACGAAGAGATGTTCCAGCAACTCGAACAGGCACTGGGTCAGATCAACTGTGGAGTGATCAAGCCGACGTTGATGTAGCCTCAAAGCGGCGGAAAACGCGCCAATGAACCCGGCAAGTTGGTCTGGTCACAAACCACGACGGTTCGAGAGAACGCTTCGCCGGGCGAAAATGCGTGATTCGGTCGGAGCCGTATCAGGACCATCCGTACGACGGGTATGTCTCGCGACTGATGCCGATCGCGAACCAGTCGAAAGGGGGGTTTTTCGTGCGGATGAAGGTGAGAATCCCGCCCGGGATGGAAGGGACTCACCTGAAACAAGAAATGGGGGCGATTGTGTCGTTTTACAAGGTTGCCGACCCGCAGTTTAAGGGGAAAGAAAAGACGGCCGAACGGGAGTAGCCGGGAAAAAACGGATTTCCCGAGGACGTGGTTTTCCTTCGAATTTCAGCCTACGGGCACCGGAATGTCAGTAGCAACCTACCACGGTACCACTTTCGCAGAGCCGCCAGAGCCAGTCTGCGATCTGTCGATCGCAGGATCGTGAGGGCCAGGGGGGATCGGAGCGAAGCTTGGGTGGTGGGACCATTTTCGACGATCATTTCCAAGTGGTACCGTTTTACCCTGCGATTGACACACCGGAACGATTTGAGCTTTCTCGAACTGATCGGAACTGACATCCAACGCAGAACACCAGAATTGTCTGTCGGCAGCCAGTGAATACAAAAGAATTCCGGGGCTGGCTGCGAGAATCGCCATGATGGAGCTTCAGCAAAATGTGCTGCTGGAGACCGTCGAACCCCGGGCCAGCGAGGTTCGGAAGTTCGACAATCCAGGATCCTCATGCCGAAATTTCAGCGGTCGAACACCGAGGAGATCAGTTTGCAGGTCGGTCTCAATGCCAATCAAATTGCCGCCGGGCACAGCGATGGCGGGCGGCGTTCGCCCAGTTGATCCTCATGGAATGGAATGAGTCCCTTGACGTCGTCAGGGAATCCATTCTCTTCATCAACTTTATTGATTTTTACAAAACTGCATTCGTATGCCCATTAAATTGGAACTACAACAGACACATTCTGTGCAAATAGGTAGGGCGCACACACTCCAGCCGTGGCCCATCGCGATTTCGAACCGACGGCGCTAAAAAACCTTGTCAAGGCCCATTTGGCGTGCCATCGCACCGCCATCTCTAGCGACCAGTATGTAGTACCCATCGTCAGCCCTCCCTGTCATGTTCAGCATCTCCATCACTTCGTTCCATTCTCTGTTTGGAACTCCCGCCAAACCAAACGGAAAGTTGGTTCCAAAACACTGATTGTACCAAGTTGTGAAGCTGTCAACCCTCACTTTGATTCCGTAGTCGTTCACCTAGGTACTCCTTCTTCGAAAAAAATAATGGCTTGACCCATCCGGGCGGCACACCTTGCAAGTTTCCATTATTTCCAATTTCTTGCTCGTCAAATCCACCTGCCAAAACAGCGGCTTGGAGTGAACTGTTGCTTTTTTGTCGGGTAGTTGGTCTAGCGTGAACACCGGGGGCACCGATCATCTGAGGGATTATCCGACCAGTACCAATAATCACCTCTACCACATCCCTTGCACCCGAATTTTTTGTACGGTTCGCTACGTCGCGCACCAACCTGACAACGACTGGATCGCCGCCTCTTGTTCTCACTAAACGTTCC
>CAMATH010000066.1 GCA_945860955.1 Planctomicrobium piriforme | reverse complement strand
GTCGGTGATCCACTGGGGTGTGACCGTGAGTTTCTGTGTCAGCTTGAGTGCCAGACGGTCCCCCTCCGACATTTCGCCCCCAAGCGTGTCGAGCGAGAACGCGTCGTCGAGTGTTTTTCCCAACGCCGCAAACTGGGTGGCGGCGTGCGACAGAGCGTACCAGGCGCGATCGTGGCGGGCGGCCGTCCAGGCGATTTGCGCCTTCAACAAAGGCGAAACGCGGCCGTACCGCTCCAGATTGAGCTGCGACTGAATCGCGCTCACACCGGTTTTAGAGAAATTGGCCAGCAGCCGGGCGTAGGTGGGAACCGGACCGGTGGGCAGGTTGGGGAGCAGCGTGCGAACCGCCGCGTCATCGACCAGGGGCAACCGAGCGGTCCGCTGAGCGCACGCGGCTAATTTTTGTTCGACCACAGCTCGCGATTCGAGATCGGGGCGTGGTGCCGCGATGGCCGGTGCGCTCGTGCGATTCGCCGACAGCGGGGCGACCCGACTTGCCGTTTTCTGAAATGGCACTGCGGTCGGGGTCAGGTAATCACGGTGCCCCTCTTGAGGTATGCCGAGGCTGTCGGTCCAGCGATTGGTCGAGTTATAGCGCGACACAAGGAAGACAATCTCCAAAACCTTTAGATCGGTGTAATGCGCCTTGAGCGCGTCGATGTCGGCCTTCTCCATCCGGTGCGGTTCGTAGGTCAGCTTCCGGGTGAAGGCGAACGCCGCGCGACGTGCGGGAGTCTCGCCGCTCCAGTCGCCATCCAAAGCGGCGATCTGCTCTTCCGTCAGACCGTCGGCGGCGAGTTTGGATTCCTGGTGTCCCAGGCAGTAATGGCAGTTGTTGACCCGCGACGCGATCCAGAACAATTCGGTGACGAACGGAGCCTTGAGAGTCATGACCGGATCGGGCTCGCGCGATGCGGGAGTCGCCCGTAACTCTTCCGGCAGGTAGCGATTTCGCATCCGCGCATTGTTGACCAGTCCCGCTCCCAGGCCCCGTGCGCCGGCGGTTGCTTGCTTGGCCGCCGCCTGAATCTCCTCTTCGGTCGGAGGCGGGAGCGGTAACCGGGGCTGACGATGCTTGAGACGGTCGAGCGCCTCCTTCATCTCTTCGCGTGTCGCCGGAACCGCTTTCGGCTTACCGTCGGAGGGAGCCTCGTCGGCCGCGACGAATATCGCCGGCAGGGTCAACGTGAAACTCAAAACCAACGATCGAACTGAGCTCATTCGCACTCACTCCCACGGGAACGTGACACGCGACAAATCGTGAAGTATCGACCGAAAATCCGCATTAAAACTCCGCGTCGTCGGCACGGTGGATCGACACCGCGGGCTTCAAAGTGACGGCATACGCCACTTTGTGTTTGCGCTCCCCCTTGGCCTTGGTGGAAATCGTGATTTCGGCGTTCACACGCCAGTTACCGCCGTTCTGGACGGCGGCCCCCAGTTCGTATGCCTTCAATTCCGCCCCCGCCGACCAATCGTAATCGCTGACAATCAACGGGGGCTCCTTCGACTTTTGAAAGTCATCGAGCGATTTTCCGGACTTCCACGCGTCAAACATCTCGGTGACATACTTCGCCCCGTCCTCGGGGGTCCCTTCGAGTTTGATCTCGCCGGGACCGCAGCCCAGAATCAGTAACGAAGCGAACAGTGCCAAGCCGATCGCGGGACGGACGGCGATTCGGTGGAAACGTGACATCGTGGAAACAACACACAACATGGAACACATCATCCTGACGGAAAGACAAACGAAATGTCGCTCGAACGGGACGCGGATCGGTGACGCGAGACGAGACCCACGTCACCGACGCATCGTCGCCACAGGCCGGGCCTAGAAATCGCCGGGAACCTCTTTCCCCTGCCGTGTGCCGATCGCCCGCCAGGTTGCCAGATTGACATTGTCGCTGACAAACCGGACCGATCCGTCGCACATTGACACATGCACTCCACCCGTGTGGTAGCTGCCGGCGGTTGTGGAGATACGCCCGGGGGGGAACATGCACGAGCGGGAGTTGGGTCCGCTGATGTGGAAGTACTGCGTCGTCGAATGGTACGACTGGATCCAAGGGGCACCGACATTCGAGACCCCCTGGAAGGCGAGATTTGAAGTGTCGATCGAATTGCACTGCGCCAACACTTCATCGAGCGTGTTGGGGTAAGTCCCCGGGCGGAACGTGTCGGTCGGGGACGAGATGCCCTGACTGAAATCGCCAATCTGGTGTTCACTGAACGAGGCGGTGTTCGACGCTCCGTCACGCAATTCGGCCATCGACAGACTGGCATTGGGAATGAACACCCCGTTCGACGGCGCGATGTTGTAGTTCGAATTCGCAGGGTCGGTGCTGGGAACGCCATACAGGAACCAGCTTCCCTGATTGGCACGATAATTCGTGGCGGCCCAGCCAGCGGGGACGCTGAACGAAGAATCGGAAGGACAAAGGAAGACTTCGAGTTTGGTGGCGGTCGCGGCTGCGTTTGAGACGCCATTCCAGCCGACGTTGAAGTTGATCGTGTTGTAGAGGGGGGTCTGGTCGAGGAACGGCAGCAGGGCGGCGTGAACCGAAATCGCCTTGGAGGTGGCATTCTGGCAGAGCGGCATCACGCGGTGCGTATCGGCATAGGTCTGGATCGCGATCCCAATCTGCTTGAGATTGTTTTTGCACTGGGTGCGGCGTGCCGCCTCACGTGCCTGCTGAACGGCAGGCAGCAGCAGTGCCACCAGGATGCCAATGATCGCGATAACGACCAGGAGTTCGATGAGCGTGAAGCCGGTGCGGCGACGAGTGGCGAGAGTCCGCATGAGGAGAATTCCTTGGGAGAAACAAGAGCAAAGAGGGAGAAATTCGTGTGCCGGCCGAGCTGATCGCAGGCTCGCCAGGTATGTCGATCCGCTCCACACAACGTCCAAGATGGGACGACGGCGGAAGCGGGAGTGAGAAGAATTCCAATCCGACGAAATTCAATTCGCGCAGCCGATATTAGCGCACGAAAAGAGCGAGATCGTAGGACTGGATCAGGAGCTGCGGCGGCCAATCGGAACCGGTAGGCCAGGACGCGACAACGCGCGCCAACCAAGAATTCGGGTCCGACTCAAGAGCTGCACTCAATCAGCCCGCAGATGGGTCACTGACCCATCTGACAGGGGCGGCATTTGAAAACTGACAAGAGCCACCGGTTTTGAGCGGACGGGTCAGAGACCCGTCCTACTCGGACGACACCTCGGAATGTGCGAGAGTCGAAACGAGCGCAGCAACGCCGCAACGGCGGCTAGACGCCCCTGGGAGGCCGGTAGAGACCGGAACTGAGATGAATCGATACCAACCGTCCGGAAACGGACGACTGAAACCGACCCTGCGTGCCCTCAACGAACGATTGCAAACCGACCAGCAGCGCTTCGCCGCGATCGACGGGTGCCATTTTGGGAGCGGGTGCCTCGGAATCTTGCGAATTCCGGCGGCAATTCACGCCATTGCACGGAATGCGCGAATCCCCGGGTAACGACCGTTCGCCCATCTCCCCAGGGGCTTCGGGCGAGCTGGCATGATCTCCCATCGCGATTCGGGGATTGCCAATGTGAACGTAGTCGCCGCAACTGGCCTCGACTCGGCCCAAGGTAGACTGCGCGGCCGCCACCACCAGAAACAACGAACCGAGCCACCGCAACCGGCGGGCGAGTCGTTCGTTGAAAGTGGGAACTGCGACCATGGAAATTGCGGCAGAAAGCGGCCGACGGAATCTTGGCAATCCCTGGAATCGGGGATTCACCCAACGTTCTTCAGCAAATCTACGCCGATGGTCGCAAGTTTGCAAACCCGAATTTTCAGAATTTTGGAAAAATTGTGTCGGCCACCGGGATCCTCTCTCTCACAAACCAACCGCCCGGATCGCACGGAGGACTCGGGTAACGTAACCCGAGCGGCCGCAAGTGGGTTGATTCCGATCGGCGAGATGACCGGCGGTTTGTGGTTACCTGAACTCTCGGTTTCCAAAGAATTCTTCGAGCGTACCGACGAGTTCGGGGTACTCTCGCGAAAGATCCTTGGATTAAGATCCACGCTACGGTTCCGGGACACCAGTTCGGCCTGATGCAACGACGATCGCTCACCTTTTAAGGAATGCTTCGATGAGTCCAAAATACCATTCCTCGCTCTCTCGCCGAGTCCGTGGCCTGATGGCGGTTCTGGGGGGGCTGAATCTCGTGAGCCTCCTGTTCCTCGTGCCGTTCAGCGACCCATTTCTTGCGAGTCGTATCAGGCTCCCCTTCGGACTGACCGGTTTCCCTCCCCATATAACAATCCTCACACTGATCGTCGGGGGTGTTGTCGTCATCCTGTTTTGGTTTGTCCTCCCTTGGGTTCTCTTCCGTTGGGTACTGACCGCCCGCTGTCCGGCATGCGGGGAAAAGATGCGACTCGAAATCCCCAGTCCGTCCCGGTACTACTGCCGCCATTGCGGCAATATCGCCGACGATGGAACCATGCAGATCCTCGCCCACACCCCAGTTCCCCCGCCGAAAAGTCTGACGGACGGAATGGACGGGTTTTAGATTCGCAGCAGGGCGGATGGAGCGGCATCCTACCGGTGCCGCGCAATCCCACACATTCGCCTAACCAGATTTCGGTTCTTTGTCGGATCTCTTGTTCTACTGCTTGACACCTGCTCAGTCCGTCAGTACAAGAATTTTCCTACCGTCCTGGTCCCTCCACATTTTCGCCTCTGCCCCGAACTGGCTGCAACGGCTCAATGGCAAAGAAAGAAGACAAACCCGCCCGGCCCGCGAAGGACCGGCCGGCGAAAACGCCCGCGACCGAGAAAACGCCCAACGTGGCGAAATTGCCCCCATCGGCGAAGGTTCCAGCGGCGGCGAAATCGCCAGCGGCGACAAAATCCACTGGGAAACGCGATAATCCCGCCGCTCTGGCTGTAGAAATCGACAGAATTGACAAGGAGCTTGTCCGGCTGGCGAGCCGACGGGCGGCGCTCACCATTCGACAGATTCAATCGCTCCCGCAGCCCGACAAAGCACAGTTTGCCTCGACCACCGACGAATCGCTCCTCAAGCTGATCAATGAAGGGAATCCCGGGCCGCTCGACTCGGCGACATTGCGCGGTTTGTTTCGCGAACTGATCAGTGGGGCTCGCAGACTGGTAAAGGGCGTGCGGGTGGTCTATCTGGGCCCCGAATACACCTACACGCATCTCGCGGCGATTGAGCGATTTGGGTCTTCTGCGACTCTGATTCCAGTCAGTACGATTTCCGCAGTGTTTGAAGAGGTCAATCGCAATCACGCCGACTACGGCATCGCCCCGATTGAAAACAGCACGGATGGCCGCATTGTCGACACGCTCGACATGTTCACCCGATTGCCGCTGAAGATCTGTGGTGAAGTTCAGCTCGCGATCCATCACAATCTGCTCGCCCGATGCCAGCGTTCGGAAGTGAGCGAGATCTACAGCAAGCCTCAGGCGCTGTCGCAGTGTCGCGAGTGGCTCAGCCGCAATATGCCGCAGGCGCGGCTGGTTGAGGTCACCAGTACGACCACCGCGGCGCAACTGGCGCGGGACAAGCCGGGGGCGGCGGCGGTCGCCAGCCGGCAAGCGGGAATTCAGTATGAATTGCAGGTGATTGCCGGGAATATCGAAGACAATCCCAGCAATCTCACCCGATTCGCGATCATCGGCGACGAAACGACGAAACCGACGGGGAACGACAAGACGGCGGTTCTGTTGCAGATTCCGCACAAGCCCGGATCGTTGGCGGATGCGCTCGCGACGTTTAAGAAGAACAACGTCAATCTGACATGGATTGAATCGTTCCCGTTGCGGGGCCCCGAGTCGGGCTATGTGTTCTTTATCGATTTCGAAGGCCATGCCGGCGACGCCAGCACCAAGCGGATGCTGGCGGATCTCGAAAAGAAAGCGGTTCGCCTGGAATTGCTCGGATCTTATCCGCGGAGTGAACCCATCGACTGAGCCAGTCGCCAGACCGGCGGCAATTCGCTACTCTACGGGCATCCCGAATTCACACACCAATCGCCGTCACCCGGGGGGTGACGGCGGTTTTCATTCAACCAGTCCTGGCTGGAGATCCAGGGAGGAACCACTTTGATCATCGTACTGAAGCCGGACTCAACCACCGAGCAGGTCGACCACATCGTCGACCGAATTCACCAGTTGGGTCTGAAGACCGACGTCAGTCGGGGGATCAAACGCACGATCATCGGAGTGATCGGCGACGAAGACATTCTGCGGAACGCCCCGCTCCAGGCGATTCCAGGCGTGGAAGAAGTGGTGCCGATCTTGAAGCCGTACAAACTCGCCAGTCGAGAATATCAGGCCGAAGACTCGTGTTTTGAGGTTGGATTCGGGGTCAAAGTCGGGGCGGGGCATCTGGGAATGATCGCCGGCCCGTGTGCGATTGAAGGGCGCGACATCCTGCTGGAAATCGCCAAGCACGTCAAGGAGGCGGGGGCGAACATTCTGCGCGGGGGAGCGTACAAGCCCCGCACCAGTCCCTACAGTTTTCAGGGTTTGGGCGAAGATGGCCTGAAGATTCTGCGTGACGTGGGGGACGAGTTGACGATGCCGGTCTGTACGGAGGTGATGGACCCCCGGCAGGTGGCGCTCGTCGACCGCTACACCGACATTTTTCAGATCGGCGCCCGCAACATGCAGAACTTCAATCTGCTGAGCGAAGTGGGCCAGACCAAACGGCCGGTATTGCTGAAGCGCGGAATGAGCGCGTCGGTGACCGACCTTTTGATGTCGGCGGAGTATATTCTCGCGGGGGGCAACAAGCGGGTCATCCTGTGCGAGCGGGGAGTGAAGAGTTTCGACAGCTCGACACGGAACCTGCTGGATCTGTCGATCGTTCCGAACGCACGGGGATTGTCGCATTTGCCGATCATCGTCGACCCGAGCCATGGGACCGGCCGACCCGACCTCATTCCTCCGATGGCTCTGGCGTCGATCGCCGCCGGTGCGGATGGCGTGCATATCGAAGTCCATAGTTGCCCGGAGAAGGCCCTCAGTGACGGTCCGCAGGCGCTCCTGCCGTGGCAGTATCAGGAGGTCATGGACAAAATTCGCCAACTGGCGGCGTTGTTTGGCAAGACAATCTCACATCCCCACGGAGCGCGCACATGAGACGGCTGTTTGTCGCAGGCAACTGGAAGATGAATACGCTGGCAAAAAGCGGTGTCGCGCTCGCCAGTGGGCTGGCGGCGGAACTGCCGGCGTCACACCCCGGGGTGCAAGTGGCAGTCTGTCCACCGTTTCCTTATCTGTCCGCCGTTGGTCAAGCGGTCGCCGGCAGTGGCGTTGAACTCGGTGCGCAGAATGCCTCGCAGGAAAAGCCAGGGGCGTTCACGGGTGAAATCGGCGTCGACATGCTGGTTGATGTCGGTTGCCAGTGGGTGATTCTGGGGCACAGCGAGCGTCGGGCGATTTATGGGGAGACCGACGAGTTGATCAGCAAAAAGACCGCCGCCGCACTGGCGGGAGGCCTTTCGGTGATGCTCTGCGTCGGGGAATCCCGGACGGAGCGAGAAGGCGGACAGACCGAAATCGTCCTGGATCGGCAAATGGCGGGTTCGCTCTCTGGCATTGATGCCGAGGGGATGAAGCGGGTGGTGATCGCCTATGAACCGGTTTGGGCGATCGGAACGGGATTGACGGCCACGACGGAACAGGCGGAATGTGCGCATCGTCACTTGCGCAATTGGCTATCCACTCGCTACAATAGCCCGCTTGCGGAAGCGACGCGGATTTTGTACGGCGGGAGTGTGAAGCCACAGAACGCGCGAAGCCTCATGGAACAGCCCAATGTGGATGGAGCCCTGGTGGGTGGCGCGAGCCTGAAACTCGAAGACTTCCTGCCGATCGTGCGGGCCGCCCAGTCGTTGCGTCCCGTCTGACGGAGATAGAACCTGACATGTCGTATTTTCTGTTGACGTTGTTGATTTTCGTCGGCCTGTTCCTGATGGCCGTCATTCTGCTGCAGCGCGGCCGCGGGGGCGGTCTCGCGGGAGCGTTTGGCGGTCTGGGGGGACAGAGTGCCTTCGGGACACGCGCGGGTGATATGTTCACCTGGATCACGGTCGGCGCGGTTGTTGTCTGGGTGGTGCTGGCGGCGGTTACTGGACGCAGCATGCGAGCCAGCCAGCCGGGTGCCGACCTGGGGGGGACCGACACGGTTTCCGAGGGTGAAGCGGACGACAGCGAGGGTGTACGAGCGGACGACAAGAAGAAGTCGGGTACGACCGACGCGGGACTGCCCGATTTCGACGATTTTCCGGTCGGCGGCGCGAAGGGCAAATCGGAAAGCGGGTCAAAAAGCCCGAGTGGCTCGGGCCCGAAAACGAAGGCCGCCAACGCGGATGACGAAGACCAGTCCACCCTGCCCGCACCACCGGACGAAGACGTGAATGGATCGGACGTGGGGGTCAAGGCCGAAGCCGAGAAGGCGGAAGCGACCACGGCGGACCCTTCCACTGAGAAGGAAGCCGACGCGAAGCCAGCGGCGGAAACGACCGAACCTCCCGCCGATTCTGCCGACCCCAAGTCGGAAGAAACCAAGTCGGACGAAGCCAAAACAGACCAGTAACCCGGGGTCATCCGTGCTGATGAGCATGACGGGATATGGCGACGCGCGCCATCACGATGCGGCTTTATCGGCCGTTGTGGAAGTGCGCGCGGTCAACAATCGCTATTTGAAGATTGTCGGCAAGTATCCTGACTGGCTGGCTCCCCTGGAGGTCGAATTCGAGCGTCGCATGCGACTGCAGGTCACGCGTGGCACGATCACCGTGGCAATACGGATCGACCGGGTACCGCGACCTGAGGACTTCAAGCTGAACGTCGTGGCGCTGGCGAGCTACTGGGCTCAGGTGCAGCAGACGGCGCGAGAGCTGCATGCGAATCCCCCCACCGACATCGGACAACTGCTGGTTCTCGACGGTGTCGTGGAGGAGCATCGGGGTCCGCAGGAGGCGATCCCGTCGGAATCTCAGTTGGCACTCGACCTGTTCGACGTGGCCTTGAAGAAATTCCAGACGTATCGGGCCGACGAGGGGGCCGCGATGGCCAAGGAACTCGAACGCAACATCGACATCATCGGGTACCAGCTCGATAAGGTTGAACAGTTCGCTCCGCAATCGGTCGCCGACTTTCGCAACAAACTGCTCGAACGGGTCCGCCAGTCGCTTGCCGACTCGGGTGCGACGGTCGCCGAGACCGATTTGATCCGGGACGTGGCGATTTTTGCCGACCGGGGTGACATCAATGAAGAGATCATGCGACTCCGTTCCCATTTGAAGCAGTTCGGCACGTTTCTGGCCGAGCCGTCTTCCACGGGGCGCAAGTTGGACTTTTTGAGCCAGGAAATGTTCCGTGAGACGAACACGATTGGCTCGAAAGCGAACCATGTCGACATCGCGCGGTGTGTGGTCGAGATGAAGGCCGCGGTTGAGAAGATTCGGGAAGTGCTGCAAAACGTAGAATGACGTCGCAAGCGGAGTTTACCAGCATGCGGTTCGTCGTTCTCTCTGGCCCCAGCGGGTCGGGCAAGACGACGATCGTGCAGCACCTGATTGAGAAATGTCCCGTGAAGCTGATCAAGTCAGTTTCGGCGACAACCCGTCCCGCGCGTCCTCACGAGGTCGAGGGAGACCACTACTACTTTCTGTCGAAGGAAGAATTCGCCAGCCGTCGCGCGGCGGATGAATTCCTGGAATGTGCCGAGGTGCATTCGTCGGGGAACTGGTACGGGACGCTGAAGTCAGAAGTGTCTCGAGCGCGGGAGTTGGGAGGCTGTGCGCTGCTGGAGATTGACGTCCAGGGGGCTCGGCAGGTTATCGATCACTGTTCGAGGGCGCTGACGATTTTCGTGAAAACCGCCGAAGATGGCGAGTACGAAAGACGACTGCGGGCCCGGGGAACGGAATCGGACGCGGTGATTCAAAGCCGGCTCGAAACCGCGCGTCGAGAGTTGGCGCAAGCGAAGGCGTATCGCCACCAGGTCGTCAACGACGATCTGGACCGGGCGGTCGCCGAGATGATCGGTCACATTCAGGCCTGGGAGAAAGAAAACCATGATTGAAGAACTGAAGGAAGAGCAAATCGTCAACAAGGTCGGGGGACGATTCAAGCTCTCGACACTGATCCAGAAGCGGATGGTCCAGCTCAATCGAGGCGGGGTGCGCCCGCTGCTCGATAACAACGCCAACACCCAGAACCTCATGGAAACCGTCATCCAGGAGATCATTCAGGACAAGATCTATCTGGATCTGGCGGGTCGGCTGGTGGTGGATGGCCAGGTCGCTTCGGACGATCCGAACGACGCCGGCCCTTCGCTTGACGACGTTCGCTAGGACCGCGGAATCCGCTGGTGATGAAGACCCATGGCCACTCGCGAAATATTGCTGGGTGTCACCGGCGGGATCGCCGCCTACAAGTCGGCTGAACTTTGCAGCCGGCTTGTTCAGGGAGGGGCGAGTGTCTCCGTGGTGATGACCCGCGCCGCCCTGAAGTTCATGGGCGAAACCACGTTTGAGGCGTTGACGAACCGCCCGGTACACACCCGGCGGTTTCAGCCACGCGAACATTCTAGGGGCGAGCATATCGGACTGGCGCGACGGGCTTCATTACTGGTCGTCGCGCCGGCGACTGCGGCGACGCTGGCGAGATTCGCTCACGGCATGGCCGACGATCTGCTGTCGACGCTCTACCTGGCATTCACCGGGCCGGTTCTGGTCGCGCCGGCGATGAATTGTGAGATGTGGGCCAAGCCGGCCGTTCAACGCAATGTGCGGCAGTTGCGTGACGACGGCGTCCACATTGTCGAGCCCGGAGTCGGCTGGCTCAGTTGCGGCGTTCAGGGAGCGGGGCGGATGGCGGAACCGGACGAGATCCTGCGGCGGATCGACGAGTTATTGCCGGCCACATAGAACTTGTCCAATAAAATTCAACGGCCCGCGAGAGCAATGAGTCGGCAGTGCGCGCATCAACGGGCATTGCTGTCGGAGTTTGGGCGATCCTAGCCCACTGAGATTCCAGATGGTTGTGCCTCGGGCCAAGTGTCGCATTTTTCGCCCCGCTGAGTGTAACATCCCGCAGTCGGCGAGGCGAAAACCAAACGACCGAACCGGCATCAGGAGCGAGAACTACCGGGAACGTCAGATGAACGAAGAACAATGAAATACGTGATGTCGGCGCTCGGCGTCTTCTGCTTGACTGTCGGCTTCGCGCGCGGCGGCTGGTGGCTGCTGGACGCGTGGATCGGTTTCAACTTCCTTCTGGTGGGACTAGCGCACGCCGCCGGCTTTCAACGTCAGCTTGGCAAACACCGGGATGGCACGCTGCCCTTGTGGAGCTGGCTGCTGTTTCTGCCGTATCACCTGGTCATTCGGTTGATCTGGAACATCGCCCGACTCACCGTGAACGAACCGGCCTACAACCAGGCCAGCGAAGATCTGTTCGTCGGTCGCAGATTGCTGGGGGGCGAACTCGACGCGGTGATTTCCACAGTCGACAACTACGTCGATCTGACCTCGGAGTTCACCGAGCCGGCGAAGATTCGCGCGCTCCCCGCATATCTCTGCTGCCCAGTTCTCGACGGGGGAGCCCCCAGCCCGGAACAGTTGGTTGTGTGGCTTGCAGCATTGCGCCCCGGGCGGACCTACGTGCATTGCGCCCGGGGTTACGGGCGGACGGGTCTGTTCGCGGTGGCGATTCTGCTGTCACGCGGGACAGTGACGACGATCGATGAAGGACTGGCGTTCCTCAAGAGATCGCGTCCCAGGGTTCGACTCAATCCGGTGCAACGGGCGTGTCTGGGCGGGTATTTGGAATTGCGCCGGCAGACTGCGCTCGGTTGAAAAAGACCGTGTTCAATGGGATTTCGCCTGACGAATGAACATCAGCATCGCCCGGATTTTCAGGATATTCTCCACGCAGCCGGAATTCAGACGTTGGGCGCCGGCCGCCGTAGGAAGGGTCTCTGACCCGTCCGGAGGGGGCGGCATTTGAAACGGAACACATGCCGCCGTTTTGGGCGGACGGCTCAGAGACCCGTTGTACTAAGCAAACGTCTCGTTTTCGGCCGCGCGGAGTATAAAACAACAAGGTTTCGCCAGCCCGACTGGGCGGATGGAATGGAATTCTCCTGTCGTTGCATTTTGACGTCAGTAACCCATTGGACATCGGACCCATGCCTTGAAAAATCCCAGGGGGGTCTGGGGGGACAGAGTCCCCCCAGCTTGGATCCCACAGCGGCGCAATTGTCACCGGGCCTTTTGTTTTTATCGAGAGAAGCGAAGCCGCGCGGTTCCGTCACTCACTCCGTGGTCCCCGCCAGATGTAAACCCCTTCGTTTTCATCCCGGTTCCCCCCGCCTTCAGCCACCATGGTCCCATCAGGCGAGATCGCCAAACACCCCGGGGGAAAGATGCGGTACCCTTCCAGCCTCAGCAGTTCCTGCCCGGTACTCAACTGCCAGAATCCCAACGTCTCCCACGCGGTTACCAGAGTGCGACCGTCTGGGGTGATCTGCATCTGGCAGGCGGGAACGAACAGCTCGGCTCGTGGCGTGACCGGATTGAGATTCCAAAGCCGAGTGTCCGAGTCGTCTGCGGTGACCAGTGTCTCTCCGTCGGGAGCGAACAACAGCCTTCCAATCCTGCCGTTATGTGCCTGCCACGTCTCGCCCACAGCGCCGGTGTTCAGATTCCATAAGACGGACGTGCCGTCTTCGCCCCCTCCAGCCAGCCATTCCCCATTCGGTGACAGAGTGACGATGCGCATGGGGGAAGTCGTGGTCGCGAGTGGGCGCGGGACAGCGCCCTGCCTCAATTCCAAACGGCTCACCCCTTCGGCCGCTACGAAATACACCTGCCGACTGTCGTGCGAAAAGACCGGCTCTCCGACGACGGACCAGGTTCCGATTCGCTCCCCTGGTCCCGACTCGGTCAGCTCCCAGAGCGACAACAACCGCTCTCCTACGACATTCGTGCGACCGGTTGTCGCCAGCCAGCGCCAGTCGGGGGAAGGAAAGACTTCGATCGCCAAACCCGCCTCGGGATCAAAGCCCGCGACTCTTTGGCCGGACGCGACATCCCACAGCGTCACATATCCTGGACCACCTCCATTCCCTTCCTGAAATCCCCCGATCACCAACCGCGATCCGTCGGATGAGAGCGCGGACGACACCATCCAGTGGTCGGGATAAATTTCCTTCTCGAGTCGGCGGGTGGCGGCGTCAAAGACTCGAATTCCCTTATAGTCTTGTGTCACCACCGTGCGACTGTCGCTGGTGAAATGAATCGCGCGAATCGTCCAGCCGTGGGGACCGAGATTCGACCGGACGCGGTGTTCTACCACATCCCACAAGCGAATCGTGCCATCGTACCCTCCGGTGGCAAGCCGGCCGGTGGTGTCATCGAACGCCACCGAATACACCCGGCCCGCGTGCCCCAGCAACAAGGCCAGCTCTTCGCCAGTATCAATCTGCCAGACCCGTGCCGCTCCGTCATCGCACGCACCGGCGACCGTGCGCATCCGGTCCGAAAACGCCACCCCCCGGATTGCGGCTGTCTGCGTTCCCAATTGTCGTTTCAATTCCCCCGTGACGACATCCCAAACCTGCACCGCGCCATTCAATCCGCCGCTGACAACCAGTTCATTCCCCGCGAACGCGACCGCGTTGACCTGGGATGGGTCGCGGGCAAACGTGCGGATCTCCGTCCCTGTGGTGGCGTCCCACAATTTGAGTTCTCCATTCTGCAACTGAGACCAGGTGGGGGCCCGGTCGTCTCCAGATCCGGTCACGAGTTTTGTTCCGTCGGGTGACCACGCCAGCGCGAGGACTCCCAGCTTGTGTCCCGTCAGTCGGGCGATCTGGGCACCATTGTTCCGGTCCCAGATCGCGACGGTGTTGTCGAGACTTCCCACGGCGAGCCGGCTGCCATCGGGGGAAAACGTCAGGGCACCTACATAGTCAATCGGACTTTGGAAGGTCCGCAATGTCTGGCCCGATTCGAGCGAGATTAATCGCACAATTTTCTCGTCGTCCACCGCGACCACAACACCGTCGGAGGAGAGCGCCAGCGCGTCCGCGGAAGTATGTCCGTTCCTGAACGGTTCCGCGGACCGAAACAGCCGCTCCGATTCCCGCGATCCGTTCAGATCCCACAACCGCATCTCCCCCGGTTCGCGGTTCGTTCCAGTGCGATGTGCCGAGAGGAGCCGTTCGCCTCCTGGAAGAAATGTCAACCCGCGGACAATGGGAAAACTCCCTGGAAGGATCTTCTGTTCGGCGTTTCCCACGCGATTCAGGTAGTGCCACTCGAACCCCCGCAAATCGGGTTCGCCGGGTTGGGGTCTCTGCCGTTCCAGCAAAGTGCGCATGCGGTCGATGCGTCCCCCCTGCCAACTCTGCCAGGCGAGACTGGTGTCGGCGGCATACAACAGCCTGCGGGCGGTGAGTTCACTGCTTTCTGCGGTCGCCGACGCCTGTTCGGCGAGACCACGAGCCGACTCCGCGTCGGAGAGCGCCCCGCGCAATCGGCCGTAGTACCACGCTCCGACGGCGAGGCCCACGAGCGCCAGCAGTGCCAGTCCGCTGACAACCGACAGGCCGGCGGCCGCGGGACGACGGCGCGCCCATTTCACAACTCGGGAGAACGCGCCGACGGGACGCGATTTAATGGGTGTCCCCGTGAGAAAGCGGTCGAGTTCCTCCCCCAGTTCCCGCGCGGTCGCGAACCGCGCTTGGGGATCCTTTTCGAGGCACTTGAGTGTGATCGTCTCGAGATCGGGCGGAACCTGTGCGTTGAGTTGTCGCAACGGTGCCGGCTCTTGCTTCAGCACCTGTTGCAAGGTGTCGAGGGGATTGGCCGCCTGGAACGGGGGCCGCCCTGTCAGAAGGCAGTACAAAATCGCCCCCAGCGAATAGACATCCGACTGCCGGCAGATTTTGTCGGGGTCGCCAGCCGCCTGTTCCGGCGGCATGTAACTGGGTGTCCCCAAAATCTGCCCGGTCCCGGTCAGCTCCGAACCGCGGGCGAGCTGTTTCGCCAGTCCGAAATCGGTGACCCGGGGCTGTCCGGTCGAGTCGATCAGCACGTTGCCGGGCTTCAGATCGCGATGGATGATCCCCCGGCTGTGGGCGTATTCCACCGCTTCGGCCGCCTTGCGCACAATCTGTGCCGCCTCGGTCGGGGGTAACGGCCCCCCGGCCACCCGCTTCGCCAGACTGTCCCCCGGCACAAACGCCATGGAATAAAAGTGTTGGCCTTCGTGTTCGCCGATTTCAAAGATCGGAACGATTCCCGGATGGTCCAGGCTGGCGGCCGACTCGGCCTCGGCGTAGAACCGTTTGATCTCCGCTTCGTTCGCGAGTTCCCCCGCCAGAATCATCTTGAGCGCGACGATCCGGTTCAGATTCACCTGCCGGGCCTGATACACGACCCCCATTCCGCCCCGGGCGATTTCAGCCAACAGTTCGTAGTCGCCAAAATAGCGGACCACGCCGCCGCCGCCGGTTCCCGAAGACTCAGCGACCAGGGTGGGGGTGTCGGTGACCTCGCGCAGCGCCCCGGCGAGCCGGCCGACCGATTCGCGATTTCGCAGAAACGACCGCAGCTCGTCGGCGAGATCGGGGTATTGCGCGATCCAGTCGGCGGGATCGGGCGCTGCTCCGGCTTCGACGCGGTTCAAGTAGTCGGCCAACACCTGTTCAAGCCGGCTGGGAGATTCGGAATCGGACATGGGACGCGGATCGGGCATGGTTCAACTCGATTTGTCAGCACGCATCAATTCCCGCAGCGTTTTCAGGCCCCTGTGGAGCAGCCCCGCCGTGGCGGCGTCGCTGCGGTCGAGATGGCGGGCGGTCTCTTTCAAAGTACATCCCTGCAAATGATGCCACACAATCGCTTCCCGCTGCGGTTCGGAAAGCGATTGCAGCGCCTGGGCCATGTTCAACAGGTCTTCGTTGCGAATCGCCCGTGCCGAGACACTCGTCTGGTCGGCGGCGAGCCAGCGGGCGAGGGCGGCGGACGATTCTTCCAGCAGTTGATCGAGTGGCCGTTCGAGTGCGATGTCCCGTTTGGTGGTCTTCAGTTTACGGATCGCGTCGGCGAGGTTGTTGGCGAGCGCCTTGCGCAACCAGGCCCCCAGTTCGGCGTTGTCGGTTCCCAACTGGTGCCAGCGTTCGCGGACATCGACCAGAGTCTGTTGCACGATGTCGGAGGGATCGATCTTGCCCCGCCACAGCGGATCCATCTGCAGGCGGGCGAGCAGCAGCAGGTACGAGCGGTATCGCTCGATCTGGCCAGGCGTCGACTGACCTGCGGGGGGATTGTCCATGGGCGGCGTGGCTCTCATAGAGTCAAGGCGTGACTGTGCGGAGTATTGTGCGCGGAATTCTGAAATTGCGTCAGGGATTCCGCAGTCGAGTCGACTTGACCGTGTCGTTCGTCGGCGAGAAACTCCACGGCGATTCACCCCGCCGATCTCTCCACTTATGCCGTGCGAGCATTTTATGGAAGACTACGACGACTCCCTGCGACAGTGGGTTCCTGGTGACGATGTGGTCGCCCACAACGGCGATCCCCTTCCCGAGGATCTCGATTTTTTCGCGGATCCACCCGAAGAGATCGGGGAGGTTCACACCGCATGGTCAACCCTCACGGATGGCAAGGCTCCCTGGGGAGTGATGCTGCGGCTGATTTTTGCTGCGATGCTAGGCGGAGCGTCGTTTTTGGCACTGTTTTTGTTGTTCCACTTCGTGTTCGACTGGAGTCCTCTCGTTTCGGGATTGGGGGCGGTGATCGGGAGCGCTGTCGTCGGGGTCGTGACCATCATCGCGACCGGTTTTCGCGGCGCGTGTACTTATGTGGGAGAGGCGGGCATCGCGCGGCTGGTGTTCAAAGGGGAACGCACCGACGTCGAGACGGAACTCTTGTTTCTATTCGACGAGGCGGCCGAGCTGCGGACAAGTCAAACGGTGAATTACACCAACGGTGTCTACACGGGGACGAACTACAATTTCGTCTGGTCTGCCGCCAACCAGAAAAAGGTCGCCACGTTGCAAGGGAGCTACCACAGCGAAAACGGAACGCCGGCGGCGAAAGATCCCTATTGTTTCGCACAAGCCGCCGAGAATGCGTGGAGCCAGCAATACCTCGATCACGCGCAGGCGGAACTCGAGAAATCGGGGGCGATCTCGTTCGCGCTCACGGGCAAAGACAAAGTCCGCGTCGGGCCTGGCTTTATCGAGCTGATCCAGGGAGGGAAGAAAGACCGTCTGGACGCCGACGACGTGCAAGAGGTCTCGCTGCACGACGGACAGTTTACCGTCAAGCGGGTGGGGGCGAAGTCAGGCTTCCTGGGGATTGGCAAATCGGGAATCTTCACCTTCAACTACTCGCAGATGGCGAACGCCCGTGTGTTCCTTCTGGCGATCGACATGCTGGTGGGTCTGCAGGTGAATTGAGCGCGTCCGGCGCGACACGGCAGGCAAATCGACATCGCGATACGCCCAATGGACAGCCGCCGGGCAATACACGTGGACGGGGCGCAATCGACGTCACGGGGAGGGCGAAGCTCCTGCTGAGCCGCCAGTGTGCTTGTGAGCGCAATACAACGTTCTCTGGGCAGCCATCGACCCGAGTGGCTTGGAGTGCGATTATCCATTGAAATTCGGTCAGTTGTCGAGCGCTGCCCCGAGGACGATGTCCGGCGGTCGATCGCACACTGGCGGCTCACGAGGACGTTCGCCCTCCCGCAGCGCGGAATGCATCCCATCCGCGCACAGTGCTACCGAATGCGTTCGGACGATCCCCGGGATCAAATCAATTCCGGAATCGGTCGCCCTCCCTCGGCGACAATCGGCGAGGGACGTCCCTGCGGATTCGTCCAATGGGCACTGAGGTCGATCCCCAGGTGTCGGAAGACGGTCGCCGCCAGATCTTGCGGGCGGACGACGCCATCTTTCACGTCATAACCCCGGGCGTCGGTGCTGCCGACGGCCTGGCCATGTTTCAACCCGCCACCGGCCGCCACCATCGACATCACGTTGGTCCAGTGATCGCGGCCGGCGTCTTTGTTGATCACCGGTGAGCGTCCGAATTCACCGAGCATCAGCACCAGCGTGGTATCGAGCAGGCCGCGACGTTCGAGATCATTGATGAGCGCGAACAGCGTCTGGTCGACGTGCGGCAACAGTGGCTTCAATCCCTTTTCGATCCCACCCCAATTCACGCTGTCGCCGTGATGGTCGAAATACCCCCACGCGCCACTGACCAGAACATAGGTGACTCCTGCTTCCACAAGTCGCCGGGCGAGCAGCGCTTTCTGGCCAATCGTATTCTGACCATACTCATCACGAATCGCCTGCGGTTCCAGATTGAGGTCGAACGCGCGTTGCACGTGACCACCGAGAACCATTTCATAAGCCTGCTGCTGGTATCGGCTCAGCTTGTCGAGTGTGTCGAGACGATCGATGTCGGTTCGCAAGCGGTCGAACGAACGGCGCAGTCCGTCGCGATCATCCAGACGATCAACCTGCACGCCGTCGGGCAGACCGAATTTGCCAACGAGTTTCAGACCATCGACAGGTGCGTAGTTCGCTCCCATCTGACCCGACTCCCAGACGTCGGCTTTCCACGAGGGCGCGATGCCGACGAACGGTGGCATGTCGGGATGATTCGGGCCGCGAAATTTGGCGACGATCGAACCCATGGAGGGATAGCCCGCACCGTCTCGGCCATCATCGGATCGACGGGCGAGCGGGTTCCCCGCCTGCATGGTGATGGGTGTATGGTTACTGGCGCGACAATCGACCGCGCGAAGGAACGACAGTTTGTCGGCGATCGACGCCTGCAACGGCAGATGTTCGCAGAGTTGAATTCCGGGGACACGCGTGCTGATTGAACCGAAGGGACCGCGAATCTCGGCGGGCGCTTCGGGTTTGGGATCCCACATGTCGATGTGACTTGGTCCACCCGAGAGCCAGAAGACAATCACATTGCGGCGGTCGGCGATCGGCGTGGGGGCGGCGCTGGCGGAGCGGCTGAAGGGGGCGAGAGCCGAGTAAGCGGTCGCGCCGGCGATTCCGGTTTGAAGAACCCAACGGCGGGAGACGGCGCGCGAATCGAAGGAGGACATCGGCGTTCTGACTGAGTAGGGGTGAGGAACTTGGCCGCGTGGTTGGGAACGCACGCGTGGAGGGTAGACGTCGCACTCAAGTTTCAACAACAGACTCATTTCGATGATCGTCGATACGATACTTGAAAATCGAGTCTTTGTGAAGATGGGAAAGATTGAAACGGATTGCGATGGGAATCAGGATGGGACTGTGGGGCGACATTCCGCGGACCGGCAATTTCCAGTGAATTTTCTACTGGAATTTTATTTCGGTCGGTGTCATACTGCGACCGCCTCACCCGCTTGACGCTCCATTCCGTTCTCAGGAGACCTGTCGATGCAATTGCCTCGCGAATGTCCAGAGTGTCTGGGAGACCAGGTTCCCACAGTCAATCGCAGGGATTTTGTACGGGTCGTCAGTCTCGCCGGCGCGGCAGCGGCGGGGGGATTGCTGGACCAGTCAATCGCCGCCGAGCCTGAGAAGAAGCCAGCGTCTGAGACACTGGTTCAGAAACTGTTCAGCACACTCTCGGCGAAGCAGAAGGAAGAGATCTGTTTTCCCTGGGACTATCAAGACGACCGCGGGCTGTTGCGGACGCACGTTTCGAACAACTGGAACATCACCGACGCGGCGAAGCTCAACGTTGGTGGCGAGTTCTACACCGCCGAGCAACGCGATCTGATTCGGCAGATCTTCCTGGGTTTGTACAATCCCGACTGGCACGAGCGGATTCTGAAGCAACTGCAGGATGATGCCGGGGGGTATGGCAAGTCGCAGACGATCGCGATTTTTGGCGAACCGGGGGCGGAGAAATTTGAATTCGTGATGACGGGCCGGCATTTGACGGTTCGTTGCGACGGAGACAACACCGATCACATGGCGTTTGGCGGTCCGATTTTCTACGGGCACGCCGCCTCGGGGTTCAACGAGAGGGTCGGACATCCGGGGAACGTCTTCTGGCATCAGGCGAAGATGGCGAACAAGCTGTTTCAGATGCTGGACGGGAAGCAGCGCGAGAAGTCTTTGGTGGAGCTGACGCCGCATGAGAGTGCCGTCGGATTCCGGGGGAAGGGAGAGATTCCCGGCTTGCCGATCGCGGAACTGTCGGCGGACCAGAAAGACCATGCCCGCGAGGTTCTGCGCACATTGCTCGAGCCGTACCGTGCGGCCGACCAGACGGAAGCGCTGAAACTGGTGGAAGCGCAAGGAGGGCTCGACGCCTGTCGGCTCTCGTACTATCGGAAGGCCAGTGATGGAAGTTCGATTGACTTGGGGGACGACGGCGAATGGGACGTATGGCGTCTCGAAGGACCGTCGTTCGTCTGGCATTATCGTGGATTCCCGCACGTACACGTTTGGGTCAACGTGTCCGACGATCCGACGATCAAGCTGAACGCTCGCGGGTAGCTCACGGATCGACAGTTTCCGCGCTTCTGGCTGGGGCGCGGGGACGAAACGAGCGTGAATTCCGCGTGGATGGTGCGCGCCGTTGGGCGATCGCATTTCCGTTTCAATCCATCTTTTTTTGGGAGTACCTCCCCTGAGTTCATCAGCCAATTTCCGTCGCACAATTCGCGCGGCGGTTCAAGCCAATCTGCCTCCCGCCGCCCGGGTCTCCGCACACCTCGCCACGACCTACCGTTGGGAGATGCCCGATGCCGCGCAGGGTTTTGAGTCGGCCAGCATGCAGTCGATGGGGGTCTGGCGTCGCAAAATGGAGGAGTTCGGCGAAGAGCGCACCGCCGAGCTGCTGCGCGATCAGGGGATCGCGGTCTCCAGCGTGTCCTGGGCGGGAGGATTCACCGGCGAGCGCAGCGTGACCTTGCGAGAGTCAATGTGGGACGCGTGCGTGGCGCTCGACTGCACCGCCGAGCTGGGATCCCCGTACCTGCTGGCGGTGACCGGTCCGCGGGCGGGGCATGCGAAACCACATCTCAAGAAACTGCTCACAGAGGAACTCCCCAATCTGGGAGACCACGCCCGCCAGCGGGGTGTCGCAGTCTTGCTGCAGATCCTGGGAGGGGCACAAGCGATGCGCTGGTCGTGTCTCGAGTCGACCAGTGCCGCGCTTGATCTGGTCGCGCAGTGCAACCATTCGCGCGTCGGTCTGGCGGTCGATCTCAAGGTGCTGGCCCGGGAGCCGGCTGCGCTCGCGCGGATCGATCAACTGGTCGATCATATGGGCCTGGCGATCATTCGGGAGTTTCCGCGATCGGAAATCGACCCCGGCGCGCAGGGACGCGCCACGCTCAGTCTGCGCGAGGTCGTGCGCCGGCTGGAAGCGGCCGGTTATCGCGGTCAGTACGAATTGCAGCTTCCCCACAATCAGATCGCTCCCTCACATTACGATGTGCTGCTGCGCAACTGCCGGGCGCGACTCACTTCCTGGTTGCAGGCTTCTGAACGGACGACAGCCCAGTTGTCGTAGCGTGGACCAGCCTCTTGACCCGTTCCTGAGCAACCCCTCGAAACCTTGATCGACCATTCCCATTGGTCGTTCGTTTTTCGCGCGAAACCCTGCCCTGCTGATCTCACAACAGCCCGCTTCGGAACTTGCATCCCACGAAGCGGGCTGTTGTTATTTCACGGTCACTAAATGATCTGTTCGATCGGCTCGACCGGCTCAACACCAACCAGTTTCTGATCGAGTCCGTTGTACAGATACGACAGGCCGTTGGGGTCGAATCCCATTTGCGTCAGCACGGTCGCGTGCAGGTTCTTCACGTGAAAGCGGTTTTCGACCGCGTTGCTCCCGAGTTCATCGGTCGCCCCCACGCTGACGCCCCCCTTGATCCCGCCGCCGGCTGCCCACATGGTGAAGCCGTACGAGTTGTGGTCGCGCCCGGTCCCTTGCGCATACTCGGCTGTCGGCTGTCGGCCAAACTCCCCGCCCCAGATCACAATCGTCTGGTCCAGCAGACCACGCTCTTTGAGATCCTTCAACAAGCCGGCGATCGGCTTGTCGGTATTGCCGGCGTGCTTCGTATGGTTCGAAACCATGTCGCTGTGGGCGTCCCAGTTGTCGTCGTTGTGGGCACCTCCTGAGTAAATCTGAATGAACCGCACACCCCGTTCCACCAGCCGGCGGGCGAGCAGACACTTACGGCCAAAGTCCTCCGTCTTCGAACCGTCGATTCCATACAGATTCAGTGTGCTGGCAGTCTCCTGCGAAAAGTCGACCGCTTCCGGAGCGTGCTGCTGCATGTTGAACGCCAGCTCATAACTGGCGATCCGGGCCGCCAGTTCGCTGTTGTCATGCCGGGGAGCGAAGTGCGTTTCGTTCTTCTCGCGCAATTGATCGAGCAGCAGTCGCTGCATTTCGCGCGTGGTTCCCTCGGGACGCGCCAAGTCATGGATCGGCACACCACTCGCGCGAATCACCGTTCCCTGGTACGCCGCCGGCATATAGCCGCTCGACCAGTTCTTCGGCCCGCTGATCGGCCCGCCGGTCTTATCGAGCATCACCACATACCCCGGCAGGTTCTGGTTCTCGGTCCCCAGTCCGTATGTCACCCACGAACCCAGGCTCGGATGCCCCGACAGAATCCGCCCCGAGTTCATCATCAGCATCGCCGAGCCGTGAATCGGACTCTCGGCGTACATCGAATGAATGAACGCCATATCATCGGCACACGTCGCCAGATTCGGAAACAGATCCGAAATCCACTTGCCGCTCTGTCCGTACTGCTGGAACTTCCACTTGGGTCCGACTGCCCGACCCTGGTTGCGATGTCCCCCCCGGCCAAATGTCTTGACGGGAATCGTCTGCCCGTCGAGTTCGTACATCTTGGGCTTGTAGTCGAACGTCTCGATATGGCTTGGTCCGCCATACATGAACAGAAAGATCACCGCTTTGGCGGGGGCGTCAAAGTGTGGTTTCTTGGGGGTCATCGGACCGCGAAATGTCGCGGGAGCCAACGGGTCGGCGGCGCGGGCGGTCGAAACTCCGTCCCCCGCCAGAAGACCTGTCAGAGCGACCGAGCCAAAGCCGGCACCGGCCTCCCAGACAAATTCTCGACGCGTGCGACGGCAAAACTGACGGCTGGACATGACAGTGATCCCCACAGGGAAGTTGCGAAAGACTCAAACTCGAATCAATCGACGTACACAAACTCATTCATCCCGAGCAGCAGCAGGCAATACGACTTGAGTGCCGCGTCCGGGGATTGAGACTGCTCCGCGATCAGACGCTCGATGAAGCGCACGTCGTGATCGATCTCTTGGTCGGTTGGATTTCGACCGGTGGTCAGGCGGAGGCCGCGGGCGACCTGCGCCCGGCGGTTGTCGGGGAGTTCACGTTTTAGTCGGCTCGCGAACAACGCAGCCTGCTCGTTCGTGAATTCCCCATTGATCATCCCCAGCGCCTGCGTCGGAACGGTGGTCGTGTACCGGACGGCGCAACTCGAATCTGTGTCGGCCTGATCGTATTGCGACAGAATCGGAACCAGCAGTGACCGCTTCACATGAACATAGACACTGCGGCGATTCGCTTCTTCCTCGGGCGATTTACCCCAGCCGCTGCCAGGAACCGACTGACCCGCAAGAACGGCCTGGGGAATCGTCGGGTACACACTCGGTCCCCCTGCTTTCAAACGCAGGGTACCGGTCGCCGCCAGAATCGAATCTCGAACCTCTTCAGCCGACAGGCGACGCATGTTGAACCGCCACAACAGTTGATTCGCGGCATCCTTCGATAACCCCGGCTCGTTGCCGCGCGACGACATGCGATACGTATTCGACGACACGATCAGCCGATGCATCGCCTTGATGCGCCAGCCGGTGTCGACAAACTGCCGGGCCAGCCAATCGAGCAATTCGGGATGCGTCGGAAGTTCACCCAGTTTCCCAAATTCATTCGGGGTCGGAACGATTCCCTTGCCAAAATGGTGCTGCCACAAACGGTTCACCATCACCCGCGAAGTCAGCGGGTTGTCTCCCCGGGTGATCCAGTTGGCCAGAGCGAGTCGCTTGCCCGAGGTCTGACTCGCGGGACGATCCTGGGGGACGACCGGTTCCGAACCACAAACGACCGCTGGCGGCGCGGCTTGCACCTGCTCACCCAGCGCCTGCGGATTGCCGCGCAGCAGCACATGCGTCGGTTCCCGGCCCCGTTCTTCAACGCACATCACTTCAATCCCCGGCTCGGGGAGTTTTTGTTCTTTGAGCTGCGCCAGCTCCCGCATGAGGTTTTCAATCTCCGTTGTCTTTTCGCCAATCAGCGCGGGGCCATGCTCCTTGAGCAACGTGTCGAGTAACGCAGCATCGGGCGCTTCCGAAAGTCCCACGTCGATGTACTGTCCACCCCCCGTCTGATGGCAATGTACCGCGAGAACGTTGTCACCGATCTGAACTTTTCCCGCGATTTCGACCGGCAGGACAACCTGCGTATACGCGGTCAAAAACCCTGGCGCCTGATGGATCCGTTCTCCATTGAGGAACACCTCAACATCTTCGTCATGATGCAGCTCGAGCGCCAGCCGAACCGGGTGCTCGGTCACTTTGAACGACTTTCGCAGCCAGATGTCGTTGGTGTGCCAATCGGTCCTGACGACGCCGCCGGGTGTCCCCTGCCGGCCAAAACCGGACGGACCCCGCTTCCAGCCACTGGCGTCAAACGCCGGCTTGTTCCAGTCGCCGGCGGGACGTTCGGTCGTGTAGGCCCATTCCTGCGCTCCACTGCGGGCGTCGGCGACCAGACTCGCACTCCCCCCTTCCGACAGGCTTCGCTCCTCGACTCCGGGGCCAGACCAATTGATCCGCAGCGTCGGTTGCGCGACGGTGTTGAAGTACTCGACACGAATGGGGACCGCGCCCGCAGTCAGGCGGGCCGTCCCTTCGCCGCGATGCTTCCCTTTGCCCCGGCGTTCAAACACCGGCTTGCCATCAATCAACAGCCGCACCCCTTCGGTCGCCTGCACCTTGAACTTGAATTCGCCATCGCGGGGCACCTGCAGACGGCCTTCAAACACCAGGCCAATCGCCTCAGGCCGCGACGCGACCGCCAGTGAAATGAAGCCCCCGGGCAAATCTCCCTGCTCCTCGAATTTCAACCCGTCGAATTCGGGCAGGCGGTCCCAGGTGTCGCGATAAAACTTGAACTTGAGATCCGCCAGATCCGCGCCCCGCCTGCGTACCTGAATCCCCTTCTTTTCCGCCAGCGCGTCGGCGAATTCTCCACGCAGCGCCTGCAAGCGACGGTGAATCGTCTGCTCCTGCCGACGGCGCTTCGTCAACTCCTCGGCCATCTCCCGTTGGTCCTCTTCGAGCGCGACCTTCCGCAGATTGTTCACGTTCATATCGGTGATGTCGCGGAAATACGCGAGTAGCCGATAGTAGTCCTTCTGCAGAATTGGATCCTTCTTATGGTCGTGACATCGGGCGCAACCGATCGAAATCCCCAGCATCACCTGCCCGGTCGTCGACACAACGCCGTCGAACACGTCGTACTTCGCCAGCGGCCGATCCGCCGGCTCATCGTCCCAGATCCCCAGGCGATAATAACCCGTCGCGACCAGCGATTCGGTCGTCACCGTGTCGAGTTCATCCCCCGCGAGCTGCTCACGAATGAAATCGCTGTACGGTTTGTCTTTGTTGAACGCGTCGATGACGTAATCGCGATACCGCCAGGCGAACGGTTTCGCCGAGTCGCGTTCGTAACCGTGCGTTTCCGCATACCGCACCAGATCCAGCCAGTGCCGGCCCCAGCGTTCGCCATACTGCGGCGAGTCGAGCAGTCTGTCGATCAACCGCTGGTACGCCGCCTCGCCATG
Source organism: Planctomicrobium piriforme (assembly GCA_945860955.1). Taxonomy (GTDB): domain Bacteria; phylum Planctomycetota; class Planctomycetia; order Planctomycetales; family Planctomycetaceae; genus UBA10511. The sequence continues at coordinate 17,923 of CAMATH010000066.1, read as the reverse complement.
CGGAGTGTTGTACGCCGCGACGAATTCGTCGACCTGTTCGGGCGTCGGAGGGAGTCCCGTCAGGTCGTAGGTGACCCGTCGAATGAGTTCCGCCGCTTCTGCGGGAGGATTGTGCGGAACGCCGGCCGACTCGAGTTTCGACAGCACGAACGCGTCGACCGGGTTGCGAACCCAGTTCTTCTCGTGGACGGCCGGAATCTCGGGAGAGCCGACCGGCTGGTAGGCCCAGTAGTTTTTCGCGTCTTCGTTCGACTGCTCGGCATGTTCCGGCTTCGAATCGTCGGCGAGCCGCTCTTTGCTGTAGGGAACCCCTTCACGGACCCACTGCGTCAACGTCTCGATTTCGGCCGCCGGGAGTTTGCCGCTGGGGGGCATCTCCGGCCCTTGATAGTTGATCGCCTTGAGTAGCAGGCTGCCATCGGGTTTTTCCAGCGAGACGACCTCGCCCAGTTCTCCCCCCTTCAGCAGACTCCCCCGGCTGGTCAGTCGCAACCCACCCCGGATCTTCTGCTCTCCCCCGTGGCACTTCCAACAGCGAGCCTTCAGAATTGGCTCGACCTGTTTCTCGTAGAATTCGACCTGCTCCTCGGTGAATTCGGGAGTTTTCTCCTTGTCGGGCTCCGCATAACCCCCCCGGGGGATCAGCACGCCCACCAGACAGACCATCCCCGCGACGCAGCACAGGCTCAGCAGTCTGAACGGTGTACGAATTGGCATCGAAGTCGCGACAACTGGTGGGAGAGTGGGTAAATGGCTCATCCCCCCAGTATAAACGACCTTGCGTTGCGCAGAAACCGTTCATTGCCGTTCGGTGTCCAGACTCCATCCGGCTTGGTTGCAATGTCGCGTTGTCGGCCGCGTGGATTATCGCACCATGCGTTACGTTTGTCTCCGAACGTAGCGAGGCTTCTCTGGGTTCAGGAACCTACTCCAGCAACCAAGCCACGGCGGCCGCGGCCTTCTGGCCGGCCTCGCCATGGAAGACGCTCAGCGCTTCGGCCTTACCGGCCGCCCGGTAGATTCCACCGACGACTTCGGGATCCTTTCCTTCTCCTGCCAGCCACAACTTGTGCGGCGCTCCCAGCGCGAGCATGCCGGGAAGGTCGAGGTATTTCGCTCCGCCGGGCAAGAACTGCGGATCACGCAAACTCAGGATTTTGCCAAAGCGGAAGGAGCCGGTGTCGATCGCCGCCCGATCAATGGCCTCTCCCGCGACAGCACGCGCGACCGCCGCGATCGGCCCCACTCCGCCAAATCCCACCACCGCGACCGACTTCGGCTTCGGATGGTCACCGATGTCACCGGCCCGCACGAATTTCACAACCGTCAGCACGTCGTGCGCCCGCTGCGCGAACAGCGCATGGTTGTATCCAAAGGTATACGCCGCCGCCTCGCGTGAATTGGCGACCGTTCGTGTCTGCTTGACCGATTCGCCCTCTTTCAGGAATTCCCCTTGAAAGAGCAGGTCGGCACCCACAACCGTCGCACCCGATTTCACTACCGCCGCTACCTCGGACTTCAACGAACCGTTCGCGTCAAACAGTCCCCCCTTGCCGGCGTCATCGAGCCACACCACAACGCGGCCATTCCATTCTTTCGGGTAAAGCCAAACCACCGGAACTTCTTCCTGATGGGTCTTGTTCTTCAACAGCCCCGTCATCTCGATGGTGCCATCACGTTCCTGCTTGTGCTTCAAATCCCAGGTGACGTCGCCCGAAGTGCGATACGTGCGGCCAACCACCACTTCCAACGCGGCTCCGACCGTTTTCTTCAATCCCTCGGGCGTCGTCGCGCTCGCTTTCAATTGCTTGTCGGCGTCGTCTGTGAACCAGCGCAGCAGCTTGCGTTCAAAATCGGCATCGTCTGGTTTGGGGGCGGGATGTTGCGCGTCCCAAACGGTCAGTTGATCTCGCGAGAGCAGATCGAAATCACGCTCCACCACCGGCTCTTTGAATCCCAATTTGAAGTGACGGTTCACCCAGGTATGAAACGCCGCCCGCGACACCGCGTTGTAGTTGTGCGGAAAGTGTTCGCCGCGCTGCAACATCACGTTCTCGGGAGCCCCCAGCGTGGTGTACAGTTTTTTGAGATCCGGGAAGCCCTTTGTCGACATCTCCTTTGTCCAGTCGTCGGCGGTGGTCATTCCCTGGGGCTTGGGGGCGAACAGGGCGGCGAACTCAACGTTCCCCGTCCCAATCCGCAACAGCGACGAATTCTCACAGGTGCAGCCCCCCTGCATTGAAGTACTGACCATCACCGCCGGGAACGACAGTGCCAACCGAGGATCAATCGCCGCCAGCAGCATCGTCTGCGTTCCGCCGCCACTCGCGCCGGTGATCGCCGTCCGCGTCGGGTCGACTTCGGGAAGGCTCAACACAAAGTCCAGCGACCGGACCGCGTTCCACGTCTGCAAGCCCATGATGCTTTGCAGGTGCGTTTCGGCCTGGGGACTGTAGAGTCCCCAGTTCTCGACCGTGTTCATTTCCGGACGTTGTTTGGCGAAGGTATGCACAACAGCCCGCGAGATTTGCTTGGAATCGGAGTCGCTCAACATGTCCCACTGCCAGACCACACACCCCATGCGGGCCAGTTGCACGCACATGGACTGAAATCGGCTGCGTCCTCCCTTTTCGAACCGTTCCTGACCGGTCGCGATTTCACCCCGCAACACCTCTTCCTTCTCTTCGGAAAGCCGGGCGTCCTGCCAGTGGCCGTGCGCGAACAAAACGGCGGGAACTTTCCCCTGAACGTTTTTCGGACGGTAGAGATTCCCCGTCACGAAAAAGCCGGGGGCGCTTTCGAAATACGCCTTTTCGACCGTGTACTCTTCCCGTTCGATCTTGCCATGAATCACCGCGTTCAGAGGTGACTTGGTCGGCATGGGCCACAGTCCCTGCGACACCAGAATCTGACGACGGACGTAGTCGGCCCGCTGATCCCACTCGGCTTTGGTGCCCGGGGGGTTGAACGGGAAATAGCCGTTCAGGTCTTTGGGGGGCTGCAAACGGGAGTCGCTGGGAAGAGTTCCCGCGGGCAAAGCGCGGGGGACTTCGGCGGCCACCAGGGGAAGAGCCGCGCAGAGCGTCAGGGCGAAAGCGAGCAACTGCTTGTTCATTGTCGTTGAGATCCGCGTCATGCTGGTCGCACGGAAGGTACCACTTGCCGCGCGCGGCGGACGGGCCGACCGGCGCAGGCAGGAACTGGCCGCGATTCTATCAACGCCGCCTGATGGAAGCACGGTCACGGCGGTATGATCCGGCCCGCCCTCCGTACTACAACTCGCTCAACTCTTGTTTCGCCGCGCCGATCATGCCAGGGAAAATCCCAGGGGGGTCTGGGGGGAGCAACGTAGCCCGCATTTTCCAAATGCGCGGCCCGCTGTGCGTGCGGCGGTCGAGAGACGTACTGGGGGCGGCCCACGACGTTGGTCGAACAGTTCGGCGAGTCGGCGACGTTATACTCGGCGCGGTCCGCGTTGAGATATTTTGATGGAGCCGCGCTGGGAATTCCTGGAGCATTGAAAGTGTCTGTGTGGTTGTGTGTGGCGCTGCGGATCCTCGCGAATCCCTGCTCCAATGTCTTTCAGAAACTGTTGACCGGTCGCCAGGCCGATCCGCTGTTTGTCGTCTGCGCCACACACGCATTGCTGTCGCTCGTCTGCCTGCCGATCTGTCTGTGGGATTTGCCTCAATGCCCGCTGTCGTTCTGGATCGACATGGTGCTTTGCTCGGTGATGGCGGTCGCGGGGAATGTGCTGCTGGTCGAAGCCATGAAACGGAGCGACTTGTCGGTGCTGGGGCCAATCAACGCGTTCAAGTCGGTGGTTGGTTTGCTGGCGGCGTGGATTCTGCTGAACGAACTTCCCGGCGCGCTCCCCTGCGCGGGAGTCGCGCTGATTGTCGCCGGCAGTTTCGGACTCGCCGATCCATCTCCTCAGACGCCGCGACGCTTCGCCCTGACAACGCTGCTCGCCAATCGCGGTGTTCAGTTGCGTTTTGCGGCACTGCTCGTGTCGGCGACTGAGGCGGTGGTGTTCAAGCGGGCGATGCGGGAAACCTCCGCGCTGACGGCGTTCGCCGTCTGGGCGGTTTTCGGTTTCGTGGTCGCGGTGATCGCCGTCCTGGCCAAGCTCGGGTACGCCGGTGTGAGAACGGAACTGGCCCGGTTCCGTGTGAATCGGGGAACCTATGCGCTGCTGTTCCTCTCCACCGGACTGATGCAGTTCTGTACGGCGGTCACGCTGGAGCGACTTCAAGTGGGACCAACTCTGGCGCTGTTCCAGATTTCGACATTGCTGAGCGTAGTGTTGGGACACCGTGTTTTTCAGGAAGAACACTTCCTGAAACGAATCGTGGGAGCGGGAATCATGGCGGCGGGAGCGGCGCTGATTGTCTGGGGTCGGTGACTGCAGATCTGATGGATCCGCTGCGAATCGCGGGAGTCGAACGCTTCTTCTTCCGCGAGCCGAGCGGCTATGTGTTCGAGGTCGTCGCGGGCTGACTCGAACTCGCTCAGGGGGATTTCACCGGAGTCGTCGGTTTCTCCCAGCGTTTGGCGAAGTCCGGTTTGGTTTCAGTCAGAATCTCGCGGAGCGCCTGGCGGTCGGCCGCCGACAGATTCTGGTACCGGCCGGTTTCGTCTTCTCCGTTGAGAATCTGGTTCATTCGCGTGGCCAGATAGTCCAATTGCGGCTCAGGAAGCGCATCAAACGCCGGGGTGTAGATCAGGAAGCTGCACGGATACCGAAACAGCCGGCGCCGCAGGTCGAACTCGCGCAGGGAGCGTCCCTGCGGGTCACGCGGTCCCTGCTCGCTGAAATCCGCGACGAACGATGTCGTCCCTTCGATCGGTGCCGTCATTGGCGGTTCGTCGGCGAAGAGGATCGCGCGCAACAGTGGTTCCCCGACGCTGCGAATGCGACTGCGGGTGCTTTCGAGCGGTTCGTCGAGTTCCTTTCCCAGCGCTTTGTTGATTGACGCCTGGTCGCGCTGGGCGAGCCGGGTGTGGTAATTGGCCCGGGTGATCAGGTTGTGAACGTGTACCTGATGGGCGAGAACCTGGAGCGCGACCAGGTCGCTGTGCGGGGTGAGGTACGGGGAGACTTCGAAGTATTTTCCGAGATCGGTCTGATTTCCGCCAGCGGCGAGGTTGATTCGTTCGGGATGCTGTTTGTGTTCCTTGTCGCGCACGATGAGGTTCCCCATATGAACCTGATCCCCATGCTTGCCCGAGACGTACCAGCCGCCGAACCGTTCTTTCAACGGGGATTGCGGGCTGGTGATGAATGTCCCCGCGGTCAAGACCGCCTGCCCGCGGACATCGGTGTAGACCGACCGCAGGATGTGCCCGGGAACTCCCTGACTCAACGACGAGTCGTGGCATTGCAGGCACTCGTGGGTGTGTCGACGGAAGCGGGGTGAATCGGATTCGTTCTGGGAGAGGGAGTAGAAGATCGCCCCCTTTTGGGAATCGACCGCCGACACTTCGACCACCTCACCCCCTTGAACCCAGCCGATGTAAACATCGTCGTTGAAGTAGACCGCCCGCGGGGTCTCGGGAGCGATTCGATCGCGCTGGAAGCTGGTTTTGGAGAAGACCAATGTTTGAGACGAATGGGGAATCCGCAATGCCTCCAGAACGGCTCGCAGGTAGCCTTGGCTCGGTTCGTACGTGAGGGTCTTCTCGCCCGACTCGAGCTGCTTCTGCAACTGAGAGACCGGGTCGTCGATGAGGGAATCGCCGTAGGAGATTGGTTCTTGCTCGTACGGGGTATCCGAAGCGAGTCCGGAACCGACCAAGAGCCACGACGAAACAAGACCCCCGATCAGCAGCCCGGCGAATCGGGTCGTCCGGGAGCGGGGACGGAGTGACAGAGTGAAATTCAGCAGACCGACAGGTCCACTTTTCGTGCGGGTGACTGGCATGCGTCGGCCCTCGTTTTCGGGTTTCGAGGCGGGAACGAAGCGAATGGCGTGGTGGTGTTCCGATCATCATCGGCAACCCCACCACAAAACTGGACAAGTTTGTCCTTTTATCTGACAGTATATCTCTGGTACACTCCGTGTCAATCTTGCGTTCCCGAATTTCCCGTCACGCTGGTGGTCCGGTCCCGATGCTTTCTCAGACAGTGGAGTACGCCCTGCGGGCGGCGGTCTACCTGGCGAATCAAAACCCCGCTCCGCGCACCACAGAGCAGATCGCCGACGTGACCCGCGTCCCCCAGGCGTACCTTTCCAAAGTCATGCAGAGCATGGCCCGGGGGGGACTGGTCCGGTCGCAACGGGGGATCCATGGCGGTTTTGTCCTGGCGCGAAGTCCCGCGGAGATGACGATTCTCGAAGTGGTGAACGCGGTCGACCCGATTCAGCGGATCGAAACGTGTCCCTTGGGGATTCCCTCACATGGGGCGAACTTGTGCCCGTTGCATCGGCGATTGGATCAGGCGCTGGCAGCGGTCGAGGCGGCGTTTGGCACGACGACTTTGGCGGAAGTCCTGTCGGAGCCGACCCGGAGTGTGCCGTTGTGTGGGATGATTCCCAACGTCCTCAGCAGTCTCGTCACGCTGGGGGGGCCGGCGGAGTCCGAGAAAGTGCAACCGGAAACGAAGTAGACCGGCTGGCGGCGTTGCTCTGTCGCGCCGGCTGGCTATGATTCCCAGTCCCATTTTTCACCTGGAGAGTCACCCGATGTCTACCGCGATGGAACTGTACGATGAAGCGACCAAACTCAAAGGAGCCGGCAAGCTCGATGAGGCGGTCGGCAAACTGCAAGAATCGCTCGCACTCGACCCCACCCACGTTCTGACCCATTCCGCCCTGGGAGTGATTCTGCAACGGCTCGGCCGACTGGACGAGGCGATCGCCCATGCGACCAAGGTGTGCGAACTGGAACCGAAAGATCCCTTTTCGTTCACGCAACTGTCGGTGATCTGCCAGCGCTGCGGTAAAATCCCCGAAGCCGAGGCGGCGATGGCCCAGGCCCACGCCCTGCAAGGGGGACATGGGCACTGACACGGCTGGAAATGGGCGTCTGAGTCGGCGGAAGAAGTCGCGTCCCGCCGCGCCGGGATGGGGACGCGACTTGGCAGGGGATTTCCCTGGGTCAGGCCCCGCGGAATGGAAGTCGGATGCGACAATGCGGAATCGAAGGACCGGTCCATCCACATCGTCCCGCGTGAATTGCCACGGGGCACTGGCCCGGGCCCCCCGGGATATTGAAGGCATGAACTCCGTTTGTCCCGGGGGGAGAAGAAGGCGGTCCCTGTCGGTCGAAACCGACAAGGGCCTGATGCGTCCAGTGTGTCGATCTATGGGCGGCCGGATTTTTGCTGAGCTTGTCACTTGTCACTGGCGGCCTCAAGGCCGGCCACTCACCTGAATTCTGCTGATTCGGTGAAATCCGGAACTGTCTGCGGGCGTTTCCATTCGAGTACCAGAAGTCCAGTGCGGATGATGGGTGGCCCCGGCCGAAAGTCGTGGTTGAATTGCAGGGGATCAAAGTGGGCTGGAAGGCGCTCGAATCCTTGTCTTCTGGTCTTCAGTCAGACGCGACACCATCTCAGCTACCAGCCCGGAGAAATCGCGGCATCTCAGCCAACGCCGACAAGCAAAAAAGCCCGATATCACTCGCCTTGTCTGAGGCAGGTGACACCGGGCTTCCGAAAACTCGCGGAGGCCGCAAAAGCTGATGTCAACTGCGCAGTCGAAACGGAGCATCTCCGGTCGGCAGACTCGGTTTTCCCGTTTGATTCGCGGTGACGGGGCGTTACTCTTGCCGCAGATCCGAGCGCACCGGCTGCGTCGCGAGAGAATTCGCCGAGCTGGTGAATCGACTCGTAGAGCCCGCTGCCCGACAGCGGCATCAGCCGCAGGAAGGACTTGACCGGGAAAGCCGTGGAAACGGAATGAATTGTGATGGTCGACCGGCGCCGCGAATGCGATAGACGTGCCCGATCAGAGGCGGGACGCCGGGATGGCTCGCGGGAATTTGATGGATTCTACCGGTTGCAAAGCGAGTCTGAAGTGAACGCGGTCACTGGAGTCCCTGGAACTACGATCCATCTTTCTTCGATGTGCGACGTTTTTCTGGTTTGGACTGCTCCGATTTCGTGCCAACGGCTTTGACAACGTTCATCTCACTTTCAGCAGCGATGCGCCCGGCCAGGGCTCGCTGCGTTTGCTTCAGTTGTTCGGTCAACAGCTTTTCATCCGGCAGCGCAAGCCGATACTCGCGGGCCAGCACCTTGTTCGGCAGGTTGTCGAGCGAGTAGTGAGCGACGGCTTCGTCTTTCTGAGCACAAAGAACCAGTCCCACGGGGGGATTCTCCCCTTCGTGCGTCCAATGCTCTGTGGCGTAGTTGAGATACATGTGCATCTGTCCGGCGTCGGCGTGTGTGAACTTGCCGATCTTCAGGTCGATCACGACCAGGCACCGCAGTCGACGGTGAAAGAACAGCAGGTCGATCCGATACCACTCGTCGCCAATTCGCAACCTCTTCTGTCGCCCGATGAACGCGAAGTTTTCGCCGAGCTCCAGCAGAAAATCCTCCAGCTTGTGGATCAGGGCTTCTTCCAGATCGCTTTCGGAGTACTCATCTTTCAGGTCGAGAAATTCCAGAACGAGGGGATCCTTGATCTCTTCCTCCGGAGTCACGAGGTCGCCTGGCTGCGCCAGGCTCGCTTTCCGCAGCATGGCCGACTGGTTCTTCGAGAGCAGCGTTCGCTCGTAGAATTGACTGCTGATCTGTCTGTCGAGCTGCCGCACCGACCAACCCCCGCGGAGCGCTTCGGTCGCGTAGAACTGTCGAGCCAGCTCATCTTTCACCGCGAGCAGCTTGACGTAGTGCGACCAGGGGAGCGGGAACGATTTCGCCGACAGTGTGGGCGAAATTCGCTCTGGTGAATTCGCCGACAGCGCGGGCGAAATTCCGACGTGTTGCAAATAGAAGAGTCGCATCTTGTACAGACTGCGATCGGAGAAACCCCGACCAAACCGGGCCGTCAGGTCGTGGGCCAATCTCTTGAGAAGCTCCACCCCGTATTCGGCACGAACTTCGCCGCGTTGTTCGAATTCCACGATCCGTCGCCCGATTTCCCAGTAAGTGGCGGTGATAACGCCATTGACCGCACGCGCCGAAGTTCGGCGCGCCGTTTCGAGAAGCGATACCAGTTCTCCGAGCAAGCGATTGTAGTCGCCTGCGGAGAGTTCTGAGTTGGCGGGGAGGGATTTTCTGGCCATGGCTGGTCGGACGTGGTTCGGGATTAGCGCGTGGTGATTGAATTCTGAGGTAACACACGACCGCAAATTCTCAGTCTGAATCGGTCATTCGTGCGGACGTGCAACTTGGTTGTTACCGAATCACCCGGGAGCGTGCGATACCGTGGCATTCGCCATCCGATGAGCCTGCGAGACGATTGGCATGGCGTGTTCGATATCATCCTTGTCCCGCACCTGCAGGAAAACGCCTCCTTCGTATTTCGCATAGAACAGAAACTTCCATTCGGTAGCGTCGCTCGCCAGACCATGCGGGTCGACAATCTCGGAATGATCCAGTGGCAGCAAAAGATTCAGCCGGGATTTTCGCGGTAGAACCTCGAGGAAAAACCCCGGCCCGTGGTAGCTGACCGATTTTGATTCCGCCAATTCGACAATCTGCGGATTCATTGCGAGAATTCGAGGTCGCAGCTCTTCGAACAGGCTGCGTGCGGCTTCGGACATCGGAACTCTGGCGACGTCCCGGCGTTTCGCAAGACTGCGCAACTCGGCCTGCCTCGCGATTTCCACAGTCTCCGGATCAACCTTCAGGGCCGGCCAAATCTTCAGCGCTCGCTCCGCCAGCATTTCGCCGCGAAGTTTCATCTCGGCCGGCGTCCATTGGGGTTGATCCCGCACGAACTTGTTCAGTCGAACCGAGCTTTCTTCAAACCCTTTCGGAATCGTCTTTTTCTCGTCAAACGGACGATCGGAATACGTGCTGTTGTAGCCGGTGAGCGTCAGGTTGCCGAGTCGATGCAGCCATTCACTCTGAATCTTCTTCCAGTCCCTTCCCAGCATCGTCTGCCATGCCGCCGAAAGCCTCTCGTTTTGCGGCATGATGTGCTCAATCGTGTACTCGCTGGTGTTGGAAGGCTCGTTCGTGCCGTGATTCTCCAGTCGGTCGAGCAGGTAGTCGCAGACACGCAACGAGTACAAGTCTCGCTCCACCAGCTCCCGGCGGAAATCGGCATCCCCTGGGAATCGATAGGCATCCCGTTGGCGGGCGAGTGCGACTTTAAGATCGTCGAATGTCTGCTCGTCGCCGATGGCGTACGCCAGACTGGCGAATACCTGCCAGTAGGCACGCGTCTGTTCGCCGCAAATCGCCCGGCGAAACACGTAACTCTCAAGCAGGTGGATGGCCTCGCGAAATCCTTCGACCGATAACGACTTGCAGCGATCCAGGCAGTCGAACAACCGCATGATCAGCAGTGCGGGCACATCGACCAGGCGACGAAGTCGAGCGAGATCCTCCGCCAACGCCTGAACGAACGGTGAACCGAGGCTGAACGCGGCGTGGTATCGGCCAAATCGCAGCATTTCAGCCAGCAACGGCTCGAGGTCGCCGCAGGATGCCTTGAGAAACGAAAAGCACTGACGAAACGCCTGGTAGATCTCCGTCGACTTCTCCTGCTTGCTGGCTTGAGTTTTGAGCGCCAGGAAGTCACGCACGAATGCATCGAACGTCTTTTCGGAGCCGCGGAACAGCGATTCGAGCTTACTCCAGTAGGTTTCATACAGGTGCGTCTGCTGCTTTTCAGGCAATCGCATCAACAGGTAGTTGCGAATCAGATCCGACTGACTGAGGTCGATTCCCGTGGAGTTCAGGCTCTCAAAAATCAATTGCGGATCATCGGTTCCTCGATCAAGTGTCACATCGACGACCACCAGGCGATTCAGGCCGCGATAGATTGCGTCCGGATCTTCCTGCGCGATCTGTTCTCGGAAATACTCGTAGTTTTCCTGGATCCGCACTGACGGACGATCGGGAAGATCGGTTGAATCGAGAATCGCCCGCAGTGTGTCGTGATCATGGCGGCGTAGCACAAGCTTGTGCCGACGGTTCCCCTCTTCTTGAACGTTCTTTAGAAAATACGCTTCGACTCGCGTCGCGGTCGGGCTGTCGTCGGTCCCCTTCCACTGGGTTTCGACAATATGGTCACGCAAGGCTGCCAAGAGCAAAGTGAGGGTCGTCACCCGTTGCTGACCATCGATCAACAACCAGCGCGTGAAGCCGGCGGAAGTATCGCCAGTCGAGACGTACACCACCGATCCCAGAAAGTGCCCACGACTCGTTGGATCGTTGGCGATCAACATCAGGTCTTTCCAAAGCTGCTCGCACTGGGCATCAGTCCAACTGTAGTCTCGCTGGAACACCGGAATTACGAATTGCGTCGTGCCGTTGATGATGTTCGTGAATGGTCGATCGATGGCCTTCATCGCAGATTCCAGATTGTGATCGAGTGAATCCAAATGTGATCCGGGCGGTATCGCAGTGAGGCCGACACGACTTCGCGGAACGCACAAGTTTGCGAAACTCCGGCTCGCCTAGAAATTTCAATCTTCGTTCATTCCGGCCGGATTTCGCGGATACGATCCAGGCGAAACAACTTCTCCACACCGTCCGCAAGGCAAATGGCCTTAAGGTACTCGTGTCCCCCCTGTTTCACTGTTCCAAGCATCGTGTTTCTAACCGAAATGGAGACGACAATTGGAACAACTCGTCGAGCGATAGGACCGCCGGGCTGCGGCTCGTCAACCGGAGAAAGACGCTCTTCAGCAACAAAGAATCCGCCAGTGCCCGATGGGCGGTGGAACTGCCAATTTTCAGGTGTGCGCCGACATCCGCCAGTTTGTGATTTCGCAGCCCCGGAAGTCGCGCACGCGACAGCGGTACCGTATCGACGATCGGGTGTTTGGGGACCCCGCGACACTGCGTCCGTGCGATGCCCGCATCCAGGAACCGAATGTCGAACGCAGCGTTGTGCGCCAACATCACCGCCGGGCGGCTGGCCAGGAAACTCAGAAATTCTGGCAATACCTCCTCCAAGGTCGGTTGACCGCAGAGCATGTCGGTCGTGATGCCGTTGACTTGAGACGCGCGATAGGGAACTTCGCACCCGGGATCGACCAGTTGCTGAAACCTCCCGATTTCCGTTCCATCCGCGGCGAAGCGAACAGCGCCGAATTCGATGATCTCGCAGGATTGTGCGCTGAACCCCGTGGTTTCGAGATCGAATGTGATGAACTCCAGATTGGCGAGTGGTGATGGCATCTTCCCAGGTTTCAGTCGAATAGTCGGGGCTGCCGATTCTCCGTCGCAAATACGGCACGAGTCGGTGACGGTGGGACGCTCCCCTCAATTGTCCCCTGATTCAGGAGATATGAGTACCTGAAGGACATCCTGTCAAGCACGTCACTTCACCGTTCTGCGACGGTTGGGCACCGATTCCCCCGCATTCATCCCATCCCGCATAAGCCCACAACCCCCCATCGCTCGCAAGCCTCTCCCCGGCGTTGTATGCTCACCTTCGAAGTCAACCGGTCACCTCGCCGGCACGACGACTGCGGTTCAACCGGCGCCCACGTGAACCCTTTTCGGCGATGAGCAACCCCTTCTTCGAGCATCCGATTCTCAACTCGCCGTACGCCTGCCCGGGGCGGCATTGGGAACTCGACGACCAGGGGCAGCCGACGCAGCAGACCATCGCCAACCGCCGGCCGGCCGAATTCATCACCCCCATTCCCAAGCCCAAGAAGCGGAAAGGGGCGAAGACCCAGCAGAGTCTGGTTTTCGACGAAGGGCACGGGCTGTCGACCCAGCAGCAGGAATACGACCCCACGCCGGTCATCAACGAAGTGCGTGGCTTTGTGGCCCGGTGGCGCGCCTGGCCAAATTCGTCGGAATGGCAGGTCACCCCCGAAACCGCGCGTCTGCTCCAGCACTGGCGAAACCACGAGTTCACTGGCGTGCGGCCGTTCTTCTGCCAGATCGAAGCGGTCGAAACGGCGATCTGGCTCAGCGAGGTCGCTCCGCACTCGAAAGATGGCAAGCGGCTTCTCACGCACCTGGCCACAGCCAACGAGAACGCCAACCCAGACCTCATGCGGCTGGCGCTCAAGCTGGCGACCGGCGCAGGGAAAACCACCGTCATGGCGATGCTCATCGCCTGGCAGACGATCAACGCGGTCCGCCGCCCCACCAGCCGAAATTTCAGTCGCGGCTTTCTGGTCGTCGCTCCCGGCCTGACGATTAAAGACCGTCTGCGGGTCCTTCAGCCCAACGACCCCGACAGCTACTACGCCGATCGCGAACTGGTTCCCGGCGATCTTCTGCCCGAAATTCAAAAGGCGAAGATCGTCATCACGAACTTCCACGGGTTCAAGTTACGAGAACGCCTCGAACTGTCGGCTGGCGGGCGGGCGTTGTTGCAGGGCCACGGCGAAGAACTGAACACCCGCGAAACCGAGGGGCAGATGCTGCAACGGCTGATGCCCGAATTGATGGGCATGAAGAACATCGTCGTACTGAACGATGAGGCGCACCACTGCTACCGCGAAAAGCCCCCTGAACCCGATGATGAAGATCTGAAGGGCGACGACCGCAAGGAGGCCGAAAGCAACAACGAGGCGGCCCGGTTGTGGATCTCTGGCCTGGAAATCGTCCAGCGGCAACTCGGCATCCAGCGAATCTTCGACCTGTCGGCGACTCCGTTTTTTCTTCGCGGATCGGGCTACGCCGAGGGAACGCTGTTCCCCTGGACGATGAGCGACTTCTCGCTGATGGACGCGATCGAGTGCGGCATTGTCAAACTCCCCCGCGTGCCGGTGGCCGAGAATATCCCCGGCAACGAACTCCCCATGTTCCGCAATCTCTGGGAGAACATTCGGGCCGACATGCCCAAGAAGGGGCGCGGGAAGGGCGAAGATCTCGACCCGCTGAAGCTGCCGGTCCGGCTGCAAACCGCCTTGGAAGCACTCTACGGACACTACGAAAAGACGTTCAAACTGTGGCAGGAACGGGGGATCAAGGTCCCCCCCTGCTTCATCATCGTCTGCCAGAACACGGCGATCTCGAAACTGGTCTACGACTTTGTTTCAGGGTTTCACCGCAAAAATGAAGATGGAACATCCACCCTCGAAAACGGGCGACTGGCGCTGTTCCGCAATTTCGACGAGTCCACCGGCAACGCGCTGCCGCGTCCCAACACGCTCCTGATCGACAGCGAGCAGCTCGAAGCGGGCGACGCCATCGACAGCAACTTCCGCGAGATGGCCGCCGACGAGATTGAACGGTTCCGTCGCGAAATCGTCGAACGCAGCGGCGATTCCCACGCCGGTGAGAACATCACCGACCAGGAACTGCTCCGCGAAGTCATGAACACCGTGGGCAAGCCCGATACGCTCGGCGGTGCGATCCGCTGTGTCGTCTCGGTCTCGATGCTCACCGAAGGGTGGGATGCCAACACGGTCACGCATGTGCTGGGAATTCGCGCCTTCGGCTCCCAGCTACTTTGCGAACAAGTGATCGGCCGGGCGCTCCGCCGGCAGTCGTACGAGTTGAACGAAGAGGGACTGTTCAACGTCGAGTACGCCGACGTCTTCGGAATTCCGTTCGACTTCACGGCGAAACCAGTCATCGCCCCCCCGCAACCCCCTCGCGAAACGATTCAGGTCAAGGCGGTGCGCCCCGAGCGCGACGCCCTGGAGATTCGGTTTCCACGGGTCGAAGGGTACCGCGTCGAGCTACCCGAAGAGCGTTTGACCGCCGAGTTTAATGACGATTCCATTCTGGTGCTGAACCCCGATTTGGTCGGCCCGTCGGTGACACAAAACGCCGGCATCATCGGCGAAGCGGTGAATCTCGACCTGAAGCATCTGGGCGACATGCGGACGTCAACGTTACTCTTCCACCTGACACACCGGCTGCTCTACACGAAGTGGCGCGACCCGGGGGAAGAACCCAAGCTGCATCTGTTCGGCCAGCTCAAGCGAATTACAAAGCAGTGGCTCGACACCTGCCTGGTGTGCGAAGGCGAGACGTATCCAGCGCAACTCGTCTACCAGGAACTGGCCGACATGGCGTGCAACCGCATTACGGCGGGAATCACCCGGGCATTGATCGGCGATCGACCGGTCAAGGCACTGCTCGACCCCTACAACCCGACCGGCTCGACGAGCCATGTGCGGTTCAACACGTCGAAGACCGACCGCTGGCAGACGAGTTCCGAACGCTGCCAGATCAACTGGGTGATCCTCGACAGCGACTGGGAGGCGGAGTTCTGCCGGGTGGCCGAACTGCATCCACTGGTCCGGGCGTACGTCAAGAACCACAACCTGGGGCTGGAGGTGCCGTATCGGTACGGCGGTGAAACGCGGAAGTACCGCCCCGACTTCGTCGTTCTGGTAGACGACGGCCGTACCCCGCATCCCGACGGCACGCCCGACCTGCTGCATCTGGTCGTTGAGATCAAAGGCTACCGGGCCGAAGATGCGAAGGAAAAGAAGGCGACGATGGAGACGCACTGGATTCCCGGGGTGAACAACCTGGGAACCTACGGCCGCTGGTCCTTCGCCGAGTTCACGTCGGTGTTTCAGATTGAAGCCGACTTCCAGAAGAAGATCGAACGGGAGTTCGACAAGTTGATTGTTGGCTTGGTTCCGGCGACGCTCGCAGGGACACAATGAACGACGCACCGGAAAACAGAAAAGTTAGACAGGATTTCAGGATTAACAGGATTACAAAAAAAAGGATACGGAAAGAAGAAAGAAGAACGGAAAGGAACGGAACGGACGGGAGGCTGGCGTATCGAACGTCGGTAGTTTCGAGTCTTCCGTTCCCACCCTCCAATTCTTTTCCTTTTCCTGTTCTTTTAATCCTGTAAATCCTGAAATCCTGTCCAAGCCGTCTTTCCGTCTTTCCCTTTTTCCGCCCCGACACAATCCACCCAGTCATGCTGCACGAAGAACTGACACAGAAGATCATCGGATGCGCGATGAAGGTGCATTCGACGCTCGGCCCCGGATATCTGGAGTCGGTGTACCAGAATGCCCTGGCACATGAACTGCGCAAGAACGGAATCGAATGCGAGCTGAAAACGCCCTTGGAAGTGTTCTACGACGACGTCCTCGTCGGCAGATTCGAGACAGACATGCTTGTGGAAAAGGTGGTGATGATCGAGAACAAAGCCACGCAGTCGATTTCCCCAGCCCATGAAGTCCAGCTCGTGAACTACCTGACCGCCACAAGAACCGACGTCGGTCTCGTCCTGAACTTCGGTGCCGCGAGCCTGCAGCTCAAGCGAAACCACCGCGAATACAAGAAGAACTGACACAGACATTCGCCGTCCCGCCCGACCCGATTTACGAAATTTAGACAGGATTTCAGGATGTAACCGTTCACACCCTGGAAAGGAGTGAGGGAGTCGGTTGGCCGGCGAAATGGGCCTGGATGGCGGCGGTGAGGTATTCGAAACTGTTGCGAGATTGCCGATGACAGGTTTCGACGACCGTCAAGATCGTCTCCACGAAGCGGCTCCCACTGGCGCTCTGTGTGCCGAAGGACAGCTTGCGCCAAATCACCGCTGGTCGCAGGGCGCGCTCGCTGGCGTTGTTGGTTGGCTCGACTCCATCAACGTCCAGGAACGTCCACAACCAGTCGCGATGTTTGTACAGCGGCTCGCACATCCCCTGCAGTTTTGCATTGCCGCTGAAAACACCGCGCAGCAGCAGGCTGTTGACCTCCTGTCGGATCGGTTCCATCAGACGCAACGTTTCCGCGCGCTCAACGGTCCCGTCGCGGCAGCGACTCCAGTGCCGAAAGAGTTCCTTTGTCGGACGCATCAGATCGTGCCCGAGGCGTTTGACCTTGCCTTCGGGATGATCGATCAACGCCTGAAAATCCCGCTTTAGATGCGCCCAGCACCACTGGGGCCGGCCGATGCTCCAATACATCTTGGCCCGGTCACAGTTCACCACGCCCTTGTAGCTGTCGGTCAGCAGTTGCTGCAGAACCGTGGCGGCGCGGGTGGAACGCAGTGCAAAGACGGTAAACTTGGCGGCGACGAAGGTCCACAGCCAGGACTTGACGAGGGCTTCTTTCGTCGGCGATTCGTCGATTCCCAGAACGGGTTCGGTCGACAACTTTCCGGCCAGTTCCGTATATGCCGGTGTGAGGGCGGCCGTGGCCTGATTTTGCAGCTTGACCACCCAACCGGGCGAACAGGGCTGATTGAGCACTTGTTCCAGAAAAAGCGCCACCCGCCGCTTGCTCTGCTTGAAGCAACCCATGAGCAGCGCGGTCAGGGCGACCAGTCGCGGTCCGGCTTGGCTCTGGGGCACTCCTGCCGGCAATTCGGCGCAGGTGCTTGTCGAGCAACAGGGGCAGACCAGCCGGTGCAGTTGATACTCTGTCACCAGCGGTTTGATTTCAGGGATTTCCCAGACCTGACGCCGCAGTGGTTCCGCGTCCGTACCGGTGAGGGATTCGCCGCACCGTCGACACGCCTGAGGGATGAGGGGGACCACTTCGCTGCATTGTTCGACGGGAATCAACGGTCGCTCGTGTTTCGGGTGCCCCGGCTGACCGCCACGCTTCTTGCCGCTTTTCTTCTTCTTTGGCGCCGGCTTCGCATGGGGATGCTCGGTGCTCGGCGGCAGCGACGAATTTCGAGGGGTCTTCTTGGCTGCCGCCAATTCCGCTTTTGTCGCCGCCAGTTCGGCTTCCAGTTTAGCGATCCGCTCTTCAAAATGGCCGATCACCGCTTGCAGCAAAGCCCGAAACTCGGGCGGCAAGGCGGCGATCTGTTCGGGAGTGATCGGAGGTTGCGACAGCGACATGGCGGTGATGTCGCTGATTTTTCCGTTTGCGCGAAGGCCAAATTGTCCC
>CAMATH010000065.1 GCA_945860955.1 Planctomicrobium piriforme | reverse complement strand
CCTATGCGGGGGCAGCTTGGTAGACTGGTCCTCGCGGCGAATTCGCCGGATTTGAACCCAGCTTCGCACAAGGACGTGCCGTGTCGACACCGAAAACTCGTGAGGCGTTGTCAGCCGATGGGCTGATCTCCCTGGTGGGCCAGAGTTTCTCGCGAATCAAAGATCATCGCCCACAACCGGCGATCGCTTTGAGCGATGTTTTGATGTCGGCATTCGCAATGTTCTCTCTTAAGGATCCGTCGCTCCTCGCGTTCGACGAACGACGACATGAGGGGAACCTGCGGCGACTGTACGGGATCATTCGAGTCCCCAGCGACACCCGCATGCGCGAAACTTTGGATCCAGTCGATCCCGAGACGTTGCGTCCCGTATTCGGGGACGTATTTCGAGCGCTGCAGCGCGGAAAAGCCTTGGAACAATTGGTGTTTCTCGACGGGCACTTCTTGCTGGCCATGGACGCGACCGGATACTTCTCTTCAACAGAAGTGCATTGCGATTCCTGCCTGGAGAAGGTGAACAGCACCACAGGAGAGATCAGCTACTCCCACCAGATGGTGGGAGTAGCCATTGTTCATCCGGGATTTCGCGAGGTGATCCCGCTTGCGCCGGAGCCGATCATCAAGCAGGACGGCAGCAGCAAGAACGACTGCGAACGAAACGCGACGAAGCGATTGCTGCGGAAAACCCGGGCAGAACACCCAAAAATGAAATTCATCGTGATCGAGGATGGGCTGGCCAGCAATGGTCCGCACATTGAAGAGATCCTGGCAAACAACATGAGCTTCATCCTCGGCGCCAAACCGGGCGATCACAAGTATCTCTTTGAGCAGTTAGTCAAGGCGTTCGAAGACGACCGCGCCGTCATCGTGGCCGGACGCACCGACAAGGGGAATGCCTTCGAAGTCTGCTTCGTGAATCAAGTGCCATTGAACGAGAGCCACCAACACCTGATCGTGAACTTCCTGCAATACACCGAGCATGGACCTGATGGTAAGGTCGTGAGGCATTTCAGTTGGGTGACGGATATTGCGATCACACTCGACAATGCGGAACTCCTCGTTCGAGGAGCACGCGGCCGCTGGAAGATCGAAAACGAAACCTTCAACACGCTGAAGAACCAAGGGTACCAGTTCGAACACAACTTCGGACACGGGAAGCAAAATCTCTCCGTCGTATTCGCCATGCTCATGATGCTGGCTTTCCTGGTCGACCAAACCCAGCAGTTGGCGTGCAAACTGTTCCAGGCCGTATGGGAAAAGTGCGGCAGCAAGCGTGCGTTGTGGGAACAACTCCGATCCCATTTCTGGCACTTCAAATTCGACTCGATGCGTCACCTCTACGAAGTGATGCTCCACGACGCCGCCAAAGAAGTTCCGGCTCCTGCGATCGAAAAGGGATGACGCCCCGGCACGCGAAGTCAACAAAAACCGGCGACCATTCGATTCAATCCACAGTTTTGGCCGAAGGTGCGCGCAACCTCGCCTGCTAACGCCCCCGGGAGGGAAGTCAGCATCTTCCGAGTGCCCGCAGACTGCCCAAAACCTCGACGAAGTCCGCCGACCCACACGTCAGTACACGTTGTGGATCGTCGCCCGGACGAAGTCCGGGAACGGCTGGATTCCGACCAGCGTCGGTATTCGTTCGCTTCCCGCCCCGGCGGCGACCGCCCCCACGCTGATCGCGGGGCATCAATATTGGGTCGTGATGCACGACGCGATTCCCAACAGTTCGATGGTCTGGATTGGCAACAATCAGGACATCTCTGCGCCGCGGGCCGACCTGGTGTTGGGGCAGTTCAACGACGCCTGGCGTACCGGCCAGGCGACGGCCGGCGCGTTCCGTGTCTTCGGAACTCCGAAGGAGTCGGTCAGCTACTCCATAACCGGGGGGGCGGACGCGGGGTTGTTTGACATCAACAATGCGACCGGCGCGTTGAGCTTCAAGTCGGCACCAGACTATGAGGGACAGCACGGCAACAGCTATGCCGTCCAGATTACCGCCGACGATTCGCATGGCGGGACCAAGGCGCTCGACATGTCGATTCAGGTCACTCCGGTCAACGACAACAGCCCTGTCTTCACCACCAGCGCGAGTGTGAACGTGGTGGAGAATTCGACCGCGGTGGAAACCGTGGTCGCGACCGACGCCGACCTGCCGGCGCAGACAATCACGTATTCCCTGGTCGGTGGTGCCGACCAGTCGTTGTTTGCCTTGACCAGCGGCGGAGTCTTGACGTTTGTGTCGGCTCCCAATCGGGAAGCTCCGGCCGATGCCAACGGCGACAACCTCTACGAGGTCCAGATTCTGGCTGACGACGGAGACGGAGGAACCACACTGCAAGACATTACGGTGCAGGTGACCAATGTCAATGAGAGTCCCGTAGGGCTCTCGCTGTCGGCGAATACGATCGGCGAGATTCTTCCCGCGGGAACCGCCATCGGCCAGTTCACTTCGCACGATCCCGACACCGCCGACAGCTTCACCTATTCGCTGATCTCCGGCGACACGGCGTCGTTCCAGATCGTCGGCAATGAACTTCGGTCGGCCGTGGTCTTCGACTTCGAAGTCAAGAACAGCTACACAGTCACGGTGCAGACGACCGACGCCGACGGTCTGTCATTCACCAAGACGTTTGCGATCACGATTCTCGATCGCTTTGGTGCCCCTCCCGTTCTCACGCTGCCGGTCGCCGCTGTGTCCTACACCGAAAACACCGCGGCCTTGCCGATGAACGCCACGGCGGTCGCGGCCGACGTGGATTCTCCCAATTTTGATGGCGGACAACTGACCGCCGCGTTGGCCAGCAACGCGCAACCGCTCGATCGCCTGAGAGTGCGAAACCAGGGGACAACGGCAGGCCTGATTGGCGTCACGGGAGCGACCGTCACGTATGGTGGCGTTGTCCTGGGGACCATTTCTGGTGGAATCGCCGACAATTCGCCACTGGTTGTCACACTGAACACGACGGCGACTCCAGCGGCCGTCGCGGCGCTTCTCAAGAACATCACATTTGACAACGTGGGCGACGACCCGACCGCGTTGACCCGCGTGATTCGATTCACTCTGACCGACGGAGATGGTGAGAACAGTCTGCCGGTGGAGCGTCAGGTCAAGGTTGTCCCGGTGAACGACGCCCCCGTGGTTGCGACCAGTTCTGGCACAGTGATTTACACCGAGAACGCGAACGCCGAGATCATTGATTCGCAGATCGTCATCACCGATATCGATTCGCCCGACTTCCAGACCGGATCGTTGAAGATCTCGATCACAACTGGAATTCTGTCAACAAACCGCCTCACGATTGTTTCCGAAGGAACGGGGGCCGGGCAGATTGCCATCAGCGGCGTCGACGTACTCTACGGTGGCGTCAGTATCGGAACATTCGCCGGGGGCTTCACCACCAGTGGGGCGCTCACGATCAACTTCAACAATCCGTCTCTCCCCGCGACGCCCGCCATGGTCCAGGCACTCGCCCGGCGAATCGGGTTCACAAACACCAGCGACAACCCAACAGCCGCTCCCCGCACGATTTCGTTCGTCGTCAACGATGGCGACGGAAAGTCGAGTGTCGCGGCGACCCGGCAGGTGGCGATTCAGGAACGGAACGACGCCCCGGTCATCGCGACCACCGTGGGGACGGCGACCTACAAGGAAAACGCTGTCCCGGTGGTTGTATACGCTTCGGGGACGGTCACCGACGTCGACTCAACGAACCTTGACACGGGGACTCTGACGGTTGAAATCTCCAGCGGTGCCGACGCGGCCGACCGACTGCAAATCAAGAACGTCGGAGTCGCCGCCGGCCAGATTGGTGTGACCGGGAACGTCATCACCTACGGCGGAGTCGCGATTGGCACATTCACCGGTGGCGTCACCGACAATTCGCCGCTGGTCGTCACGTTGAACGCGAGTGCGAATGCCGCTGCGGTGTCCGCGCTCGTCAAGGCGGTTGCGTTCAGTGTCGCTGGTGACGTGCCTGTGGGGGGAATTCGTGTGATTCGTTCGGTTGTGACTGACGGTGACGGAGGAACCAGTCTGCCGTCACTGCGAAACCTGACAGTGGTCGCCGTGAATGACGCGCCGCAGGTCGTCACGTCAGCGGGAACGGCAAGCTACATCGAGAACGCGGCCTCCGCGCCGATCGATGCCGGGATGGTCATTACCGACGTGGACTCTTCCGACTTCGCTGCGGGAACATTCAAAGCCACATTGACGGGTGGCGTGACAACCGACCGGCTGACAATTCTTCCCGAGGGGGGTTCGGTCGGACAGATCGACCTGGTGGGAACCACGGTGCGTTATGGTGGCGTCGCGATCGGCACGTACGCGGGCGGCTTCACCACGAGCGGTCCACTCACGATCACATTCAACGCCAGTTCGTCGCCAGCCGCCGCGCAAGCCCTGGCCCGCCGGATAGGATTCCACAACACGGGCGACAATCCCACAGCCGCCACACGGACCGTCAGTTTTGTTCTGACCGATGGAGATGGCGGGACAAGCGTCGTCTCGACGAAGCAAATCGTGGTCACGCCGATCAACGGCGCTCCGACGATCGGAAGCTTCGGTGCCGACGTCACACACACCGAGGGAGGGGCGGCGACAACGCTGGCCGCGACCGCGACGGTGGTCGACGTCGATTCGACCAACTTCAACGGCGGACTGCTGGTGGTGAGCCTGGTTGCCGGGGGAACCGTGGACGATCTGCTCGCGATTACCAATCAGGGAACGACCGCCGGGAAGATTGGAGTCGCCGGGACCGATGTCACCTACGGTGGAATTGTGATTGGCAGTTTCGCCGGAGGAGCCGGTGGAACCGCGTTGACGGTGACGTTCAACAGCAGCGCAACGACGGCCGCAGTGCAGGCACTGGTGCGGACCATCACCTACAAGCTGACGGGGACCATCACCACGAACGGACAACGCCGGGTGCGATTCTCGCTGACAGACGACCTCGGAGCCGCGAGCCTCGATCTCGAGAAGAACATCAACCTGATCAATACGTGATCGCAAGATCGTCAAAACCAACCGGCGGTGAAGATGTCCGTCGCGACATCGCCACCGCCGGTTTCGTATTTTCGTCGTACGCGGAACCGTGTGCGTTACGCGATCACCCTCGGTCGGACCGGTTCATACGTGGATCGCTCTTGTTGTTCACGGAGGCGGTCGACCGATTCCGTAACCTCGGCGAGCTGTTCCGCGAGCCGTTGCTGCATTTCCAGCAACTGTGTCAGCGACTGGGTGTATTCCCCTTCCCGTTCTCCGACCCCCGCCAGACTCAGTTTCAACTCGTCCGAAAGAGCGGCGAGTTGTTCAGCGAGGTCCACCAGGTCGCCTCCCTGCACAGGGTCAATCGGTCCGTTGGAGCGAGCCGACGTCGCGCCTCGCAGATCACGGCCCGTGTCGGCGACCGGTGCGAAGTGCGGCCCGCGAACCGGCGTCGTTCCACTGTCGACGCGTGATGGTTCCGGAGTCTGACGCTGCAACCGGCGCAGGTCGGCCATGAGCGTAGCGGCTCCCGCGCGACGTCCCTGTTCAAACTGGTCGACTTCGTACTGTTCGGCCTCAATTCGCTGAACCAGCTCGCTCGCTGTGAGTTCGCTCAAAGGACGGTCATCGCTCATCTCGATTTCCATCGGCGCGACACCCGCGGGAGTGCGCCCCGCGACCATTCGGGCGGTCAACTCCACTTCGCCAATCTCAATGACATCGCCATCCTTGAGGCGTACTGACTGGACCACTTGTCCATTGACTCGTAACGCCGGCTCAGCGGCGATCGCTTCCAGTTCACACACTTGATCCTCGTTGGTGATCAGGCTGTGCAGGGCGGGCATCCCTTCACCCCCCAAACGCAGGTCACACGTGACCGCAGCACCAATCAGGTATCGAGGTCCGCGCACGGGACGGAGTGGAAACCGCGTTCGCCCTCTGGTGATTTCCAGCAGCAGATGGGCCTCGCTAGCCAGAACGCCGCGCGGCGTTCCGGTGGAATATTGCGGGGTCGCGGAAAGTTCAGACGCAACCATGGATCAACCTGAGCCCTGTCGGTGGGCGAGATGAGGAGTTCAAGCGAACCGTCTGTCGAGTGAATCTCGCGAGACGAATCGTTCATCGTAGAATTCGTCAACGGTTTTGAATCCGCATGAGCAAATTGCGCAGCCTGCCCTGGATCGCGGAGTCTCTGTGGCAGGATTGGCGGAGCGTCCCAGTCAGGTAATTGTGACCGCTCAGGCAAACTGTGCGGGCCAATCCGAATGCGTGAGATTGAGTTCCTGTGATTTGTCGGACACTCCGATCGGACTGCGCAGTTCCGACGGCCACGATCAGTTACCGATTACTGACGGGCGCTGGCCCGCGTCAATACTTCACCTTCCGCCACGCGAATTCCACAAACGCACCGTCAGCCGCCTGGGAAGCAGTTGGATGTCCAATTCCGTCACGCCATCCGAGTCTCGGCAAAAAATCTCCCCGTCGGTGTGGACGGTCAGCGGCTCAGGAGTCATCACACGAACTGACTGGCAGAGGCCCAGACTGACTCGGGGGTGATTGGCGGGCGGCCCAAACAGCGCCACCCGAGGCAAGAGTCGAAGTGCCTCCCAGCGTGATTCGACCGCCGCATGGACGAAGTCGAACCACCCATCCCCAAGTTTCGCACGTGGTGCCAACGGAAAATTCCCCTCCCGTCTCCCGATCAGCACACTGAGCAATAACGTCGGCCCCACCACGGGAATTCCCCCGTTCCACTGCACACTCATGATCGGCGACTTCTTCATCTTGGCCAGTGCCCGTACTGTGGCCAATCCATACAGTAGCAACCCTTGCAGCCAGGCGATTCGCTGCGCCTCGACGGTCACTCGGCCGTTGAGCCCCAGTCCCAACGCGTCGATGAAGTACATCGTTCGACCGTCTCCCCCCCGCACTTCTCCCACGTCCACCGACAGTGGCGTTTCGGGCGGCAGTCCCGATTCTTGCAATTCCCGGGCGATACTGAACGCGTAATCGTTCGCGGACCCGATTGGCGCGAGAACGAGTTCGACGTCGGTCGCTCCGGTCGCGATCAGGCCATTCGCGACTTCGTGTACGGTTCCATCCCCCCCCGCCGCGAAGATTCGTCTCGCCCCCTGTTCCACAGCGCGACGGGCCAATTCGACGGCGTGACGTGGCCCTTCGGTCGTCCAAAAGTCGGCTCGGTCGGACAACGCCTGTCGCAACTCGGCGATCCGTTTCGCTCCCCTCCGTTTTCCGGAACGAGGATTCCAGATCACAATATCGCGGGGGGGCTGACCGGGCGTGGACATGGAAATTGTAGACATGGCCACCGAGTTCCGGATTCGGGACGGTCTCGCGTGGACGGATTCGGAGGTTGTCGAAGCACACGCGAGTATACGCGATTCGGTTTCGATGCGCATGTCGTTGACTTTTGCCTTCGATCGGGGATAGCCTTGGGGTCACATTGGATTCGCGTGGTTCGAATCCACCGAACCGTCCCCCGTACAGGTTGGAATCATGTCAGACGGCGTGCCCGAATCAAAAGAATCGTTTGTGGGTAAGAAAGTGGCCGCGGGAATTTGTGGAATCCTGCTCGGCTCTCTCGGAGTTCACAAGTTCATTCTGGGAAAGACGACGCCCGGTTTGATCATGCTGCTGGTCACCGTCGCCACCTGCTCGATTGGCTCTCTGATCATGGGGCCGATTGGCCTGATTGAGGGCATTCTCTACCTGACCAAATCGGACGACGACTTCTACCAAACCTACGCCCTCGATCAGAAAGACTGGTTCTAATGCATCCGTTGTTTAACCTGACGGGGCGTGTGGCTCTCGTGACCGGGGGGAGCAAGGGACTGGGCAAGGCGATGGCGCTCGGATTCGCCGAGGCCGGGGCCAGCGTTTTTTTGTGCAGCCGACATGGAGACGAGCTCGAAGCGGCGGCAGCCGAGATTCGGGCGAAAACGTCGGCCGACGTCGCCTGGACAACCGCCGACATGTCCCAAAGGGCAGAGTGCCCCCGTCTGGCGGAAGCGGTCCTGAAGAAATTCGGACGGGTCGACGTTCTGGTCAACAACGCCGGGAGCAATGTGCCCCAGGCGATTGATGTCATTACCGACACGGACTGGGACCGGATCGTCGAACTCAATCTGTCGAGTTGCATGGCGCTCACGCGGGCGCTCGTTCCCCAGATGAAGGAACGCCAGTGGGGTCGGGTGATTCACATCTCGTCGATCATGGGATTGGCATCCAAGGGAGGCCGAAACGCGTACTCGGCGACCAAGTCGGCCTTGCTGGGTCTCGCCCGCGCGAGCGCCCTCGATCTGGGCCGGCACGGCATCACGGTGAATTGCATCGCCCCCGGACCGTTTTTGACCGACCTCCCGGGATCGGTCTTGACGGCGGCGGAAAAGCAGGCGTTCGCCGACCGGACGGCGGTCGGTCGCTGGGGTGACCCACGCGAACTCGCCGGCCCGGCATTGCTCTTGGCTTCGGACGCCGGCAGTTACATCACGGGGACCGTCCTGGTCGTCGACGGCGGCACCCTGGCAGGAACGTTTTAACGCCCCAGGCGAGCGGGGGGCATCAGCCCCCTGCGTCGCCCGTGCGTTGTCTGTAACAACCAGCGAACCGAGCAGCGATTTCACCGACACACCGGCGCCTCACACAACAATTTCAAATCCCTTGCGCTGCTCGCGGGCTTCCCACTGAGCCGCGTCTTGGTCGTTCAGAATGTGTTCCGTCACCGGATCCCATTCGAGCTTTCGTCCCAGCCGGATCGCGATGTTCGCCAGATGGCAGGTCGTCATCGCGCGGTGGTGCGTGAAGACGTCGGAGATCGGCTGCTCCCGGCTGCGCAGGCACTCAAAGAAGTTCCCCATGTGACTGCCGGGCTTCTTTCCCTTATACAGCTTCACCAGCGCGTCTTCAGGCAACGGATTCGTCTTCAGATCCTCGATCGGCTTGCCGGTGATCTTGCCGCGATTGACGAACAGCCGGGCTTCCGTCCCCTCGAAGAGAATGCCGTTGTCAAATTCGGGGTGCGAATCGACGATGTTCAACTCGACGCCGTTGGGGAACACGCACTTGACGTGGAACTTGGTCGCCGCGTTGTAGCGGTTGGTGACCTGTGGCACCCCGTCCTTCATCGGACAGGGGTGTTCTGCCGTTCCCTCGACGGAAACGGGACCGGAGTTGTCCATGCCAATCGCCCACTGGGCGATATCGACATGGTGCGCCCCCCAGTCGGTCATCTTGCCTCCCGAGTATTCGTACCACCAGCGGAATTCGTAGTGGCACCGGGTCTGAGGATAGCCCCGTTCGGGTTTGGGACCAGAGACGTAGTCGACAACTGGAGCCTGTCCGAGCCAGAGATTCCAATTGAGTCCCTTCGGAACTTCCACGGTCTGGAGTTCGCCACTCCCCGGTGCCTGACCAATCGCGCAGGTGACTTTGTTGATCTTCCCCAGTCGGCCGGCGTGAACCAGCGCGACGGCCGTGAGAAAGAACTGGGGGACGTCTTTGTTTCCCATTTCGCTGCGCTGCTGCGTCCCCACCTGGAACACGCGGTTGGTTTGCTTCAGCACGCTGATGATCTGCTTCCCTTCGTTGATGGTCAGCGTCAGTGGCTTTTCGCAATAAACGTCTTTGCCCGCCTGCATCGCTTCTATCGCGATCTTGCTGTGCCAGTGATCGGGGGTGACGATTGTGACCACGTCGATGTCTTTGCGGTCGAGGATCGCTCGATAGTCTTCGTGCATCGAGACTTCCCGATCGACGCCGCGTTTCCCTTGCGTGTTGCGAACCTGCTCGCGTCCCGCGCCGACATGATTCGCGTCGACGTCGCACACCGCGACAACATCGCCAAAATTCATGACATTCGGGCCAATTCCCCCGCGCCAGCGATCCCCCGTGCCGATGCAACCGACAACCGGTCGGTCGTTCGCGAGCGTGAAGCCGTGGGCCGATTCCGCAGTGGCCCAATACGGGAGCGAAGCCCCCGCCAGCGCGGCGAGCGACGCCTGTTTCAGGAAATCACGACGGGAGGAACTGGAAGCGGCGGAACGGGAGCGTGAAGCCATGGTGCGACGTCCTGAATTGTCGGAGGATGGAGAAACAGCGCGCGACCCGAGGAACGCCGGGGCGTGGCGCAATGCGAAGTCTACCGCGCCACCCGGGGGGACGAAATGGAACGGATACACCCGGCACGGTACTCCTTGTTACTCGTCCAAAATCAATTTCAATGAATATCCGATCTTACCCCTCTCGTGAAATAAAAAAACAACCCCGGTCGAATTCGACCGGGGTTGCTGAATCACACGACGAAACACGAGCGGAGGTTACGCGACCTTTTCGGGAATCCGCATCGAGTAGAACGACCGCCAAACGAAGACCAGGGCGATCAACAGCATCACCACTCCCACCACGAGGGTGTAATCGAAGGGCTTCGCGGCGTCGGCCAGATGATGTCCCTCGGCGTCGACCGGGTGTCGGATCTTGACCGCGATTTCCACCGCCAAGAGTCCAAACAGCGTCGAGAACTTGATGATCGGATTGAGGGCGACTGAGCTGGTGTCCTTGAACGGATCACCCACGGTGTCGCCGACCACCGTCGCTTCGTGCAGCGGCGTGTTCTTCTCTTTCAGGTCGACTTCGACCAGCTTCTTGGCGTTGTCCCAGGCACCGCCAGCGTTCGCCATGTAAATCGCCTGGAACAGACCGAACACCGCGATTGAGATCAGATAAGCGACGAAGAAGTTGGGTTCGAACAGCGCGAACGCCAGGGTGAAGGCCATCAGGGCAATGAAGATGTTCCACATCCCTGACTGGGCGTACTCGGTGCAGATTCGCACGACCGTCTTCGAATCCTCGATGTCGGCCTCAGTCTTAGTGAGGTCCATGTTCTTCTTGATGTACTCGACCGCGCGGTAGGCACCGGTCGTCACCGCCTGCATCGAAGCACCGCAGAACCAGTAGATCACCGCGCCACCGCAGATGAAGCCCAGCAGCACGGGGGCGTCGGTCAGGCTCAGGTGCGACAGGCCTTCTTTTTCCAGCGAGAGAATGATCGAGAAGATCATCGTCGTCGCGCCCACCACGGCGGTTCCGATCAATACCGGCTTCGCCGTCGCCTTGAACGTATTTCCCGCCGAGTCGTTCGCTTCGAGGTAGTGCTTACCCAGCTCGAAATCGGGTTCGAAACCGAAGTCCCGCTTGATCTCGGCTTTGATATCCTTGATGTGTTCGGTTTGCGCGAGTTCGAACACCGACTGGGCGTTGTCGGTCACCGGGCCATAGCTGTCGACCGCGATGTTGACCGGTCCCATACAGAGGAATCCGAACGCCACGAGACCGAACGCGAAGATCGAGGCATGAGTCCCCATGACGTCACCCAGGTTGAACTGGCTGACGATGAACGCGCCGAACATCAGGCCGGCGATCAGCATGCCATTCCAGAACGCGCTGAAGTTGCCGGCGACCAGTCCCGAGAGAATCGTGAGTGGCGCGCCACCTTCCCGCGAGGCGGTCACGATTTCCTGAACATGCTTCGAGTGGGAACTCGTGAAGACTTTGGTGAATTCCGGAATCAGCACAGCAGCCAGAGTTCCGCAACTGATGATCGTCGCGAGTTGCCACCACAGGGATGGCAGGGCTTTCGTCGCGGCTTCCACGGTCTCGGTTGCGGCGACGTCCACCGCGATGTCACCGATCAGCAGGTAGCTCATCAGGTACGACATGCCGATGCACAGGATCGAAGCGATCCAGATCAGGCGGGTGAGCGGCTCTTCAAAGTTGAAGTCCTTCAGTCCCTTGTATTTCTTTTCAGAAATCGCCTGGTTGATGAAGTAAGAGGCTCCCGACATGAAGTCCATCAGGAACCGCATGAAGAAGATCCAGACGATCAGCTTGGCTTGAATTTCGACACTGGGGACCGCGAGGGTGATGAACGAGATCAAAGCCACGCCGGTCACGCCGTAAGTTTCGAATCCGTCGGCGGTCGGGCCGACCGAGTCCCCCGCGTTGTCACCGGTACAGTCGGCGATCACGCCCGGGTTCCGGGGATCGTCTTCCTTGACCTTGAAGGCGATCTTCATCAGGTCGGAGCCAATGTCGGCGATCTTGGTGAAGATCCCCCCCGCGATACGCAACGCCGACGCCCCCAGCGACTCGCCAATCGCGAATCCCAGGAAGCAATACCCGACAATGTTGCGGGGAACGTACAACAGAATCACGACCATCATGATCAGTTCGAGCGAAATCAGGAACAGACCAATCGACATGCCGGCCCGCAGCGGAATGCTCACCACATCCCACGGTTCACCCCGCAACGACGCGAATGCGGTGCGGGCGTTGGCGTAGGTGTTCACGCGAATCCCGAACCACGCCACCCAGAACGAACCGACGATTCCAACGACGGAGAACAGCAGAACCAGCAGCAACGTTGTCACCGGCTCCTCTTTCAGAACCAGGAAGTAGTAGGTCATCGCCGCCGCGATCAAGGCGAACAGCATCAGCAGGAATTGCGCCTGCTTCATGAGGTACGTCTTGCAGGTCGTGAAGATGATGTCGGCGATCTTGAGCATCGACTCATGCGCTGGAAGCGCTTTGATCTGTGCGCGCAGGTACAAGCTGATTCCCAGCGTGCCGGCGATCACAAACGAACCGTAGAACAACAACGAGTGTCCACTGATGCTCTTGCCAAAAAAGTACGCATCGTGCAGATCGGGGATCTCGAGGTCCGCTTCGCCAGCGAAGGCGGACGTCGCTCCGCCTGGCACGATGGCGACGAAGCACATCAGTAGTCGAGTCAGGGCGGGATTACGCAGGAGTCTCATCATCGGTGAGCGGCCTTTGGGGTTGCGGGTCTTTTCAAGACGCGAGTTTAGCGAAAGCGTTCCCGCTCGCAACCGTCACT
This sequence comes from Planctomicrobium piriforme, assembly GCA_945860955.1. GTDB lineage: Bacteria > Planctomycetota > Planctomycetia > Planctomycetales > Planctomycetaceae > UBA10511. The sequence goes on along the minus strand of CAMATH010000065.1, from coordinate 31,846 downwards.
GGAGGAACAATTTGGAAATCGCATGCAACCGGTTTGAGTTGAATTCCACGGAGAAACTCCGTCAAATGGAATCAGCAGTTCGCGAATGACGCCAACCGGATGGAATAAATCCGCAATCGGGCGCATCTACCTACGGGGGGAATCACCCCCGGGGTTCGAAAGTCTTTTTCACACCGTTGAAGGAAACCACATGACGTCTTTGAATTCGTTCCGTCGCCTGCTCGTTTCAAGCCTGTGTGTCGCTCTGTTGGCCGCAGTCGGTTGCGCACCGACCGCCACCCCGGCCACTGGTCCGGCCAAGGGAGGCGCCGCTGGTACGGACAGCAAGGGAACCGAGGACAAGGCCGCTGACGACAAGGCTGGCGGCCCGGACAAGGGTGGCGACGAAAAGGCCGCGGACGAGAAACCCGCCGACGACAAGGCCACAACCGAAGAACCCGCTGCCGACAAGGCGACCGAGAAGGAAGAAGCCGCCGCTGGCGACGATCAAGCCGGCTCGACCACCGGCGCGACCGAGTCGAGCGAGAACTAACCCGATTCGGGTGGTGATCGAAAAACGCACGAAACGGCCCCTCCGCTTGGATGGGGCCGTTTTTTTTCAATGACCCGCTCCGGGGCCAGGATTACCGGAACTCCAACCGACATGCAAGTTGACGCTCGCACCGCCGACTCGCTTGGCTCGTTGGTCGAGGCACCCAAATGATCCTGCGAGCGAGCTGTTAAAAAAACACGGCCGCGATCACCCACACGGGAGACCGCGGCCGGCGGAGACGAACTGGGAACGTGAGCCAGGCGAACCCGGCCAAATCGTCTAACGCGGGGTCACCGATTTCGCCCGCGGCCCCTTCGACTTGGGATTGGGAGTGCTGTCGACTTGGAATTCGACCTCCTGCCCCACCTGCAGGTCTTCGAATCCCTGATTCGCCACAGCGCTGTGGTGGAAGAAGACATCCTCCCCCTGCGACTGCGAGATGAATCCGAACCCTTTTTCCTGCACAACTTTCTTGATTTTTCCCAACGGCATCGACGCGACTCCTCCGCACATCCTACAAACATTCGAGGCGATGGCATGTGCGGAACCATCCTCCTGCGCCGCCGCTTCAGCACCACGCTTCGAGGCTGTGGTCGCGTCGAGCCTTGCGGTACGCCCGCGACACTTGCCGCGGGTACGTCGACCGACTGCCTCGAATTCACAGGACTCGCGAACGTGCTTCGCCCCAATCGTCAACAGTCTTTAGACGCTCTAATTCCGCATCCTATTTTCCCGCGAGCTGTGAATCAAGCACAATTTCCGACTCGCTACGAATTCCACAACACTCCAATCGTCGACCGGCCACCGGGAAGCGCGATACAATCCACTCACCGGTCCGGTATCGTCCTTCCGAATCGCCCACCACTCAACGCCGCGCACTCTCCGTCGTCAGAAAAACTCGCGCGCCGTTGACGCCGTCCCTTCCCTTTCCAGCCTCGCCCCACCATGCCCTCCCGGCTCTCTCTGTTCGCACTGTGTGGCTTCCTGTGTCTCCCCCCGTCGTCGTGGGGAGCCGACGCGAAGCCGGTCGACTTCACCCGCGAGATCCGCCCCATCCTCTCCCGGCATTGTTTCAAGTGCCACGGGCCGGATGAGAAAACCCGCAAAGGGGATTTGCGACTCGATCTGCGGAAGGGCGCGGTCGCCCCCGCCAGCTCGGGAGAACGGGCGATCGTTCCCGGTGACTCCCACGCCAGCGAACTCGTTCGCCGACTCGCGTCCGATGATCCCGCCGAGGTGATGCCCCCGCCTGACACCAAGCTCCCCCTCTCGAAAGAGCAGAAACAACTCGTCTCACGCTGGATCGCCGAGGGAGCGGAGTTCACGCCCCACTGGGCCTTCGTCCCCCCCAAAGCGGTCCCCCCTCCTCCCGTGAAGAACGCGAGATGGCTGCGGAATCCCATCGATCACTTCATCCTCGCCCGACTTGAAGCCGACGGCCTGACCCCGACTCCCGAGGCGGACAAATACACCCTCGTGCGGCGGGTCTACCTCGACCTGCTGGGCTTCCCCCCGTCGCCGGAAGAAGCCGACGCGTTTGTGAATGACACTCGACCCGACGCCTACGACAAACTGCTCGATCGGCTGTTCGAGTCGCCCCACTATGGCGAACGCTGGGCTCGGCGGTGGCTCGACCTCGCCCGTTACGCCGACACCAATGGCTACGAAAAAGACCGCCAGCGCTCGATGTGGCCCTGGCGCGACTGGGTGATCAACGCCCTGAATGCCGACCTTCCGTTCGATCAATTCACGATCGATCAGTTGGCGGGAGACATGCTCCCCCACGCGACCGCGGCTCAAAAAATCGCCACCGGCTTCCACCGCAACACCATGCTGAACGAAGAAGGGGGAATCGACCCTCTGGAATTCCGGTTCTACGCGATGAACGATCGCATGGCGACGACGGGTACCGCGTGGCTGGGTCTGACGCTGATGTGTGCCCAGTGCCATAACCACAAGTACGACCCGGTCTCGCAGCGCGAGTACTACGGGATGATGGCATTCCTCAACAACGCCGACGAACCGGTGATGGATGTCCCCGACGGGGCGCTGCTCGCCCGGCGTGCCGAGATCGACGCCCGGGTCGCCTCGCTGACCGCGGAACTCCCCTCCCGTTTCCCCGCCCCCGGCGAATTCGAATTCCGCGTGATCCCCCCAACCCGGGTCACCTCCTCGGGCGGGGCGCAGAGCGAGACTCTCGAGGATGGCTCGATTCGCATGGGTGGTCCGAATGCAGAACGGGACGCATACGACGTCACGTTCGATCATCCGGGGGGAGAAATCGCCGCCCTGCGGCTCGAGGTCATCGCCGACCCGAAACTCCCCAGCCAGGGACCGGGTCGCACCCCCCATGGCAATTTCGTATTGAGCGAACTGTCGGCGACCGTTCTCGTCGACGGGGCCCCCGCCGCGACTGTGGTGAAACTCACCGCTCCGCAGGCCGACTTTTCCCAGGAAGGCTTCCCCATCGCCAGCGCAATCGACGGCAAAGCCGACACAGGCTGGGCGATTCATGGTCCGGGGAAATGGAACGTCACCCGGACCGCCACGTTTCAGCTCGATCCCCCCGTCAGCGCTCTCAAAGGGGCGAAATGGACGCTGCGTCTCGATCAGCAGCATGGAACCAGCCATACCATTGGCCGGTTTCGCATCAGTCTGGGAACGGCCAACCGCAATGAGCGCCCCCTTGCAGAACGACGTCAGGCGAATCTCGATCGCAGGCTCGCGGAGTGGGTTGAGAGTGAATCGAAACGGGTCGCGAAGTGGAGTTTGCTCGAACCGCTGTCGGCGAAGGCCAACCTCCCACTGTTGACGATTCTGCCCGATTTGTCCATCCGCGCCAGCAGCGATATGACCAAGCGCGATCTGTATGACATTGTCTACCGGTCCCCCGTGTCGAAGATCACCGCGATCCGTTTGGAGGCGATCCCCGACGATGCCTTCCCCAGCCGGGGGCCGGGCCGGGTGTACTACGAAGGTCCGTTTGGCGATTTTTATCTCAGTCAGTTCCTGTTGTCGCGGCCCGATGCGAAGGGAGAGCCCGGTCCGCCGATCAAACTCTCGAGAGCGGTCGATTCGTTTCACGAAGGGAACAACAAGGCGGCCGGCGCGATCGATGATGATCCGCTGACCGGATGGTCGATCAACGGCGGCCAGGGTTCCATGCACTCGGCGATCTTCTCTCTCGCCGAGCCTTGGGAGACCGCTGGCGCGCTGCATCTGCGGATGATCTTCGAAAAGTACTACGCGGCGGGTCTGGGCCGGTTTCGCGTCTGGGTGACCGACGACCCGCGGCAGGTGGAGGCGACCGGGTTGCCCATTGAGGTCGAGGCGGCGCTCTTGACCCCTGCCGACGCCCGTACGCCGGAACAACAGGCCGCCCTGCTGAGGGAATTCGCCCAGCGGAGCCCTGAATTGGCGGAGGCCCGGCAAGAGATTCGAATGTTGCGTGATTCCAGGCCCGCGCTGGCGACCACACTGGTTATGACCGAACGCCCCGCGAACGAGCCTCGACCGACGTTTCTGCACCGCCGGGGTGAGTTTCTGCAACCGCTGGAACAAGTGCCGGCGGTGGTGCCCGAGTTTTTACCGACAATCCCGGCGGACGCCCGGCGGGACCGGCTGACATTCGCCCGCTGGCTGGTGTCGGGACAAAACCCCCTCACGGGGCGGGTGGTGATCAATCGGCACTGGGCGGCGATTTTCGGCCGTGGCCTGGTGCGGACGGTCGAGGACTTCGGCTTCCAGGGAGAATCTCCCTCGCATCCCGAATTGCTCGACTGGTTGGCGGTGGAATTCGTCCGCAAAGGCTGGTCACTGAAGGCCATGCACCGGCTGATGGTGTCGAGCGCGACCTATCGGCAATCGAGCGCGGCGAGTGCCGACCTTCTGGCACGCGATCCACAGAACAACCTGCTCGCCCGCGGACCCCGGTTCCGACTTGAGGCGGAACTGGTGCGTGACACGATGCTCAAGATCGGCGGACTACTGTCGGATAAAGTGGGTGGCCCCAGTGTGTTCCCGCCGCAACCCCCCGGGGTGACCTCGGAAGGTTCCTACGGCGGGCTGGCGTGGAATGTCAGCACCGGTCCCGATCGGTTTCGCCGGGGGCTGTATACGTTTTCGAAACGGACCGCCCCATTCGCGATGTTCAGCACGTTCGATTCCCCCAGTGGCGAGGCGTGTGTCGCCCGGCGGGAAGTCTCGAACACGCCGCTTCAGGCGTTGACGCTGTTGAATGATCCGGTGGCGGTTGAGTCGGCGCAGGCGCTGGGGACCGCGATCGCCAGCCGGAAGGGCGATACGCCCGCTCGTGCCGACTATCTCTTCCGCCGCTGCCTCGTCCGACCGCCAACGGCCGACGAATTGACGCTGGTCGTCACGTTTTACGAACGGCAGAAGGGGAAGCTGAAGCCGGAAGAGAGTGTGAAGATCGCTGGACCGGGAGAAGGGGACGCGATCGACCGCGCCGCCTGGACACTGACGGCCCGCGCTCTGTTGAATCTCGATGAGACGATCACGCGATAGCGATTTTGACCTTGAGACGACCAAGTCACGCGGGAGCAGGGAGCTGACGCTCCCCCGCTCGCCAGGGAGAATTTGATGATGATCACGAATCCAGAATTTGCTCAAGACGTCACCCGCAGGCATTTCTTCAAGGACTGTGGTGTGGGTGTGGGAAAGGTCGCGCTGGCGTCGTTGCTGATGCAGCAGTCGGCAGGTGCCGCCGGCGCTTCGACTCCTGTTGCCGCCAACCCAATGGCTCCCAAATCGCCGCACTATCCTGCGCGTGCCAAGGCGGTGATTCACCTGTTCATGGCCGGCGCGCCCAGTCATCTTGACCTGTTCGATTCCAAGCCGACGCTGGCGAAGTATGAAGGGAAACCGATTCCCCCCGAGGTGATCGCCGGCCAGCGGTACGCGTTCATTCGCGCCGACGCGGCGGCCCTCGGCCCGCGCTTCAAATTCGTGAAGCAGGGACAATGCGGTGCCGAGATCGCGGAAGTGCTGCCCCACTTGGGAAAAGTCGTCGACGACATCTGCCTGCTGCGGTCCGTCCACACCGATCAATTCAACCACGCTCCCGCCCAGATCTTCTTCAACACCGGTTTCGGTCAGCCCGGTCGCCCCAGTATCGGTTCGTGGGTCACCTATGGCCTCGGGGCCGAAACGAATAACCTGCCGGCGTTTGTCGTCATGTCAACGGGGGGCGGGATCAGTGGCGGGGCGGCGAACTGGTCGAGCGGATTCCTCCCGAGTCTCTACGCCGGTGTCCGTCTGAGAAATCAGGGGGATCCGATCCTCAATGTTTCGAATCCCGCAGGTGTCGACGCGACGATCCAGCGCGATTCGCTGGAACTGGTCGAGGCGCTCAACCGTCGTCGGCTGGAACGGGATGGTGACCCGGAGATCGCCACTCGGATGGCGTCGTATGAGATGGCCTATCGGCTGCAAACGTCGGCCCCTGACCTGATGGATCTCAAGAGCGAAACGAAGGAAACGCTCGAGCTCTACGGCTGCGATCCCGACAAACCTTCGTTCGCCCGGGCCTGTCTGATCGCCCGTCGAATGGTGGAACGGGGCGTGCGGTTCATCAACATCTACAACGAAGGCTGGGACGCCCATTCCGACCTGGTCGGGAACCACACCAACAACTGCAAAGCGACCGACCAGGGGTCGGCGGCGCTCGTGCAGGATCTCAAGCGACGGGGACTGCTGGATGAAACGCTGGTGATCTGGGGGGGCGAATTCGGACGCACTCCGATGATTGAACAAAACGTCGCACTGGGCCGCAGCCAGGGACGCGATCACCATCCGCAGGCCTACACCATGTGGCTGGCCGGTGGGGGTATCAAGCCGGGACATTCTTTTGGGAAGACCGACGAACTCGGTTTCAACGTTGTCGAGAATGGCGTGCATGTCCACGACATTCAGGCGACGCTGATGCACCTGCTGGGCTTCGACCATGAACGGCTCACCTACCGCTACGCTGGCCGGGATTTCCGGCTGACCGATATCCATGGAAAGGTCGTGCAGGGGATTCTGGCGTAAGCGACCTGACCAAGATCAAATTCGCGGTTTTGTAGGGTTCATGGCCCCACAGCCGCCGAGAGTCCTACGAAACGACGGATTTGATCTTGGATGGGTACTTACCGATCGCGATCAACCCCAGGCCAGCGATTGTCGCGACCGCCGCGCCGGCCACCCACAGTGGGGGAAGATGCGTCGTTGGAACCTGTCCCGGCCCCACCCCTTGCAGGTTCGGCGCGTAGTACGAAATCAAAATCGCCACGCTGTTGTGCAGCATGTGCAGGAATGTCCCAGGAAGCACACTTCCAGTCCGCATGCGGATCCATCCGAGAACAAAGCCGAGAACGGTGGTCGCGATCAGTCGCTCAAACGCCAGCGGGTTCGGCATGATCAGATGAAACACTCCAAAGACGACCGAAGTCGTCAGCCAGGCGGCGAACCAGCCTTTTTCTTTCTCAATGGCGGACCATAAAAATCCGCGGAAGAAGAACTCTTCAAACACCCCGGGGACGCAAGCGATCAGTAACACAATCCAACCGACCGGCACTTCCCGAAAGCCGCCGGCGTACGTCGCCAGCCGTTCCAGCAGCGATCGCAAATCGACCCCTCGGGCCGCCGCGATCGCGATCAGAAGCTCATGGTCGAGCGCCCACAGCGACGTTCCCAATAGCACTAACCCCGGCCAGACGACGAACCCCGGGCGAACCCCGTACCAGGGTGCGATCGACACCCGCCGGATCCAACAGACCAGTCCCGGGATCGCGCCAAACGCCACAGCCAGTATCACGCCCCCGACCGTCAACCGCCCTTCCAGACTCGGGAACCAGTTTCCGATTCCCTGCATCAGAAAGAACAGCGGAAAAATCACGGTGATCGTCACGACAGCGGCGGTCATCGACGGAGCCGTCTGCGGTCCCCGCGCCCGCCTCCACAAATCGCCCCAGCCCGTCGCGGTGCTGTAGAGGACCGATTCGGCTCCGAAGATCCGGGCGGCGACGCCGATCGCTGTGGCGGCATACAACGCCGTCGAGCCCACCACCGCCGTCGCCGCCCCTATCGTCGCCTTCTGCGTCAACAAGTCCCGCCCGAGCAGTACGATATTCGCGAGCGGTGTCACCATCAGCAAACCGGTCAGTTCCACATTGGGCATCAGACACAACAGCCCCGGTGCCAGCGACACCAGCATCAGGGGGATCAAATACGCCTGGGCTTCCTTGAAACTGCGGGCGGTGCAGGTGACAACCAGCAGGACCGCCGAATAAAAGGCTGCAAATAGCAAGAGCAGCGCGAACACCGCGGTGACGATTGTCGGCGACATCACCAGTTCGCCGAACGCCGTCTGGCTCAGCGGACTCATTCGAATGGTGATTGTCATCATCGTCAGATTGGCGGCGGCCGTCAGCAGCGCGACCACTAGGACGGCGATGTATTTCGCGATCAGCATGCTCACCCGCGGGATGGGGGCGGCGACGAGAATCTCCAGTGTTCCCCGTTCCCGCTCCCCTGCGGTCAGGTCAATCGCCGGGTACACCGCCCCGGTGACTGTCATCAGTGTGAGAATCAATGGAATGACCGCGATCATCGAATTCGGTTGGGTTTCCGTCGTCGCGGAACTTAACGACCGGCGCTGAGTCATGATCGGCTGAGCCCGCTGTGGCACCCCGAGCGCCTTGAGCCGCGTCTCCAGCAGCAACTGGCTGGCGTTCCTTAGCGATTCAAACACCCGGTCGCTGGCATCCTTGCCGCCGGCGGAATCGGGTGACGACAACAGCTCAAGATCTATCGCCAGGTTTTGGCGGGGATCAAAACCGCGGCGAAAATTGCCGAGGGTACGGACCACCACGTCCGCCCGTCCCGACGACACCGCTTCTTCCGGATCCTCTTCGACCTGGACGGTGAACTTCGTCTGAGCCGACACGTTGCCTGTCGTGTCGCCGTCGAAATTCAGTCCCCCCTGCTTCATCAGGGACATCAGGAATTGTCCCTCGTCCGGATTGCGAACCGCAATGGTGTAAACCTGCTCTCGGGTCGGGTTGGGCTGCGACAGAAAGAACTGCTGAAATGCCACCGATAAGACGGGATAAAGCAGCAACGGCATCAGGACCAGCGTGAGAATCGTACGCCGGTCGCGCAGAATCTCCCGCAGCTCTTTCAGCGTCAGCCGCCCGAGCCGCCCCAGGCGTCCCGTGGTGTCTGTCGACGGCTGTTCCATGATGTTCCACTCATCGCGGTGACTCGGTGATCAACGACTCGGGGACACACGCCGTCCCTGCACATTCACTCCACTACCAATCAAGAGATCGCGTTCGTAGGTCCAACGATACAGCCCGCCGGTCTTTTCCGGCGGCAGCACGCGGAGGTCTTCAAACCCGGCCGCTTCGAACCAACTGAGCAACTCGGCCGTCGTATGATGGTGTTGGTACACGGGCGCGTACCAGTCGAATGTGTCGCATACGCGATTTTCGCGCACAGGGTGAGCGCTAAAATTCACGATTTTGTTGAGTGTACGGTTGACGATCGGAACGCCCCCCAACCAAGCCCCCCATTCGCACCAGCGTTCCAGTTTCTCGGCAGCCATTGGCACAGTTCGGCCTCGCAACCAGTCATTCACGCGTTCCTGCCACCACTGATTCCGTCGATACAACCAGACCGAATACCGCCCCCCCGGCCGAACCAGTTTCGCCACAGCGTCGAAGACCGCCCGTGTGTCGACATCGTGGTGCATCACGCCAATCGAAAAGACGAAATCGAACGAATTCTCTGGAAACGGCAGCCGTTTGAGATCGGCCTGCACGAAGCGGACTTCGGGAAGGTCGCCACACAGCGCTGCGGCTTTGTCGACCGCGTGCGAATGGTCGGCACCCCAGACCTTGGCCCCCGCGTCCCCCGCCACCCGACTGTAGCGCCCGCCACCACATCCCGCGTCCAAAACTGAAAGTCCCTTGAGTTCAGCCACGGGGACTCCCGTCTTCGCCTGAAACGTCGCCCGGTCTTCGTCGTCATGCGCGACTTCAAACCGGTTCCACTGTCGACCGAAACTCTCCAGATGTTGCGACTGCACAAACCGGGGAATGCCGGACCTCACCGGAATTTCCAATCGGCATCCCGAGCAGGTGATCGCCTTTCCCGCGTCGGACGTCGCCGACCGATGGCCCATGATGGTCAGAGACTCTCCACACGACGGACAGATCATCGCGGGAATCGGCGGTTCGTTCACGTCGCCGACTCGCGGAGGTTTCGGGCCGGCAACGCAACGGCCATCAAGTCCTCGGCCAGATCCGTTCGCGGAAAGATCGCTCGGGCGCCAGCCAGTCCAATCGGGTCGTCACCCGGCTCCTGAGGATCGATGTGTGTCAGGCAGAGCCGACCGACACCAGCCCGCTTCGCGAGTTCCACGACGGGGGTGGTGTGACTGTGTCCCGTGGGCTTCGCATACTGGCCCATGCGGTCGGGAAAATTGCACTCGTGGATCAGCAAGTCGACACCGCGAATGAAATCGCAGTAGTCCAGTCCAACTCCCGCCGTCGTGTCGGTGATGTACGCCAGCGACCGGTCGGGCCAGTCGATGCGATAACCAACCGAACCGCCTGGATGCGATAGCCGGGTATGCGTCAAGATCCCGCCCCCGTCGAGATTCAGGAATTTGGGGAGACGCGAGAATTCGAACGCGGGCATCACCGGGAACAACGGCTCGGCGAACAGATGCCGCTCTACCGCCTCCAGATGTTCTTCCGCTGCCAGAACCCGAATCCGCGAGAACTGTTGTTTGATCAGCGGGACGAGCAGGAACGTCAAGCCGACCACGTGATCGAGGTGCGCGTGCGACAACACGACGGTCAGTTCATCGCGTTGACGGTACTGCGGCAGTCGATAGGCCGACGTGCCACAATCAAACGCCAACCCCACTTCCGGCAGCAGCACGCACTGCGTGTGCCGACGGTCGTTGGGGTGATATCCACCGGTCCCTAGAAACTGGACCGTGATCTGGCGAGGTGTGGCACTCACGACGACCTGTTTCAGGTGAGTTTCCGGGCGCGAATCCAATCGGTATGGAACGCCCCTTCTTTGTCGGTCCGCTGGTACGTATGGGCACCGAAGTAATCCCGCTGGGCCTGCAGCAGGTTGGCCGGCAGCCGATCGCGACGGTAGCCGTCGAAGTACGACAACGCCGCGGCAAAGCCTGGCACTGGCAGGCCGAGTTCGACGGCGGTCGCGACGGCATGTCGCCAGCCTGGTTCCGCCTTGCGAATTGCGGCTGCAAAGAAGTCATCAATCAGCAGGTTTTCGAGCTTCGGGTTCTTGTCGAACGCCCGCTTGATGTCCTCCAGGAACCGCGCCCGGATGATGCACCCGCCGCGCCACAACAACGAGACATTGCCGTAATTCAGATCCCACTTGAACTCATTCGCCGCCGCTTCGAGTTGGACAAAGCCCTGGGCGTAACTGCAGATTTTCGAGGCGTACAGAGCCTGACGAATCTCTTCGATGAACTGGGCTTTGTCGCCCGTGTAACGCTTCGTCGGTGGAGGGAAAACCTTCGAAGCGCGTACCCGGGCTGGCTGCTGAGCCGACAGACATCGGGCGAACACCGATTCGGTGATCAACGTTGTCGGCACCCCCAGATCAAGGGCATGCTGACTCATCCACTTGCCGGTCCCCTTTTGGGCGGCGGTATCGAGAATCTTGTCGACCAGGTGGTCCCCCGTGTCGGGGTCGATCACTGTGAAGATATCCCGTGTGATCTCGATCAGGTAGCTCTCCAGCTCCCCTTCGTTCCAGGTCTTGAAGACCTGGTACAGCTCTTCGTTGGTCAATCCCAGCGCATTCTTCAGGATGAAATAGGCTTCGCAGATCAACTGCATGTCGCCGTATTCGATCCCGTTGTGAACCATCTTCACATAGTGCCCGGCACCGGCGGGACCGACCCATTCGCAGCAGGGAATGTCGTGGTTGGGCCCGACTTTCGCGCTGATCTTCTGCAAAATCTCTTTGACATGGGGCCAGCTCGCCACCGAACCGCCCGGCATGATGCTGGGGCCTTTGAGGGCTCCTTCTTCACCACCCGAAACACCTGTTCCGCAGAACAGGAGACCGGCCTTTTCGACTTCCACCGTGCGGCGGTTGGAGTCGGGAAAGTAGGTATTTCCGCCGTCGATGAGGATATCTCCCGGCGAACAGAGCGGAATCAGCTCGCGAATCAGGTCATCGACCGCCGGCCCCGCCTTGACCATCATGAAGATTTTGCGCGGCGATTTCAGGCTGTCGACCAGTTCCTTCAGTGAGTGGCACCCCTTCAGCTTCTTGCCCGGATTCTTGCCGACGAACTCATCGACCTTCGTCACCGTGCGGTTGAAGACGGAGACCTGGTAACCCCGGCTCTCCATGTTGAGAACCAGGTTTTCACCCATGACGGCAAGGCCGACGAGACCGATATCACTCTGGGACATTGTCGCAGATCACACGAAGTTGGAGGGAAGGGGTTGGCGGAGAGGCATTCTGACAAGGCGTGCATTGTGATGGATGCCAAGGCAAAAATGAAGCGACCCCCGCGCCGCGATGTGGTATACGCAATTGCGCCAATGTGGGCGGGTGAAAATGCCACACGCGTTCCGAGCCGCGCCACGCTTTCGCTGCCTTTAAGTGTCGATTTCCGCGGCTTCGGGGGGAGTTTGGATCAATTTTCAAAAATTCTGAAAAAGTCTGGCGTGAATTCCAATTTTCGTCGCATTGGGTGTGGAGACAGTTCCATTTTCCCATCCGGAGCCGTGTTGAATGCACCACAAACCTGTTCTCGACGACCGCCGACACGACCTGGATGCTCTGCGCGCTGTCGCCATGTTGCTCGGCATCGCGCTGCATGTGTCGCTCAGCCTGGCCCCCATTCCCTGGGCCATCCAGGATACCCGACAACACTCTGGATTCCTGTACTTTTTCCTGGCAATCCACGGTTTCCGGATGCAATTGTTTTTCCTGATCAGCGGCTATTTCACGATGATGCTGTATCGGAAACGCGGTTCGATCGCATTGCTCAAACAGCGAGCCCTGCGCATTGTGATTCCCTGCCTGATTGGAATGGCCACAATTGTCCCCCTGGACAATTGGATTGTTGCGCGGTCGATTCGGCTGGCTTCCCAGTCGACCGCTTCTGGAGTCCCTCTCTTGGTGCGGGCGATTCGGGCGGGTGACAAATCACAGATTGCGGATCTCGTGTCCCAAAAAACGGACTTGAATAAGTCAGACCCTCAATTCCGAATCACTCCCGTCGGTTGGGCGACCCTGGTGGGAGACGCGGAGACGGTCTCGTTGCTCATCCAGAATGGTGCAATTCCGCACATTCGCACGGCGCTGGGAAACACTCCACTCCATTTGGCGGCGGAACTGGGCCATGCCGAGATCGCTCAGATCCTGGTCGACAACGGTGCCAATATCCATGCGGTCGACCGCGCTGGCGTCAGTGTGGAAAAGAAAACCGAGACCCGATGGGACAGCGTCGCCGAAGTCGCGAAAACGTTTCAGATTGAGGGGTTGAATGCCGACGACGTCGCCGAGGGCAGGCTTGCAGTTCGCGAGGTTCTTAAAAAGCGAGAGGCAGATCCGTCTTTCGTTGCGGAATCGACTCCCGATCAAGACTGGTTGACCCGGCAAAGACAGGCGTATGTTACATGGATTGAATCGGACCGTTTCGTTGTGGACGTGGGCCTTGGCCCGGTCCAATTGTTTACCTCCAATCACCTGCACCATCTGTGGTTCCTTTGGGTCTTGGCGGCAATGGTCCTGGGGTTCTCGCTGGTGATGTGGATTGGGGGTCGACTGGGATGCCACGTTCCCGCAGGACTGCCCATTCTTTCTGGGTGGCGGTTCCTGTGGTTGATTCCGATCACGTTTCTGCCACAACTCCTGATGGGAGTTCGATTCCCGTTGGTTGGACCGGACACGCCGGGCGGCTTGATCGGGCTGCCGCACACGCTCGTGTACTATTCCATCTTTTTCGGATTCGGAGCAATCTACTACGACAAGCATGATTCGGAGGGCGAAGTCGGACGGCGCTGGTGGCTGCTGCTGCCGGTCGGACTGCTGGTCGGCTTCCCTGCGGCGCTGTTCACGCTGTCGAACACCGTTCCGAACGCGCTCATTCAAGTCCTGTATACCTGGATGGTGACGTTTGGACTGATGGGGATGTTTCGGGCGCTTTGGAAGCGCGAAAGCGCTTGGGTCCGGTACGTTTCCGACTCGGCATACTGGCTCTATCTGATGCATCTCCCTTTCGTGTTTTTCCTGCAAGAGTTGGTTCGCGAGTGGCCGTGGCCGGCCTTGGTGAAATTCGTGTTCATGAATGTCGTCACGGTTCTGGTGGGACTGGTCACGTACGAATACTGTGTGCGTTACACCTGGATCGGTCTCGTTCTGAATGGGCGACGGCACCGACCGCTCGCGACGAATGAGTCACCAGCCACAGCCCCAGCCGCGACTGAGCTGAGTGCGGGATGAGTCGCCGTCCATGTCCCTGCTCCATCTTGGAGGAACTAGCGTATTCCGGGCGGCAATTGCCGCAAGCTCATTCGGATCCCACCGGGTGATCCGGTTCGCCAAAGTCATTCGGCGGAGTCTCGCTCAATAGCGAGATTCCGTCGAGTCGGCGGCGAGATTTGACGTCGGCCAGCCGGTACAACCGCGCGTACCACCCGCGAAATTCCGCGAGTTGCCGGTCGATCTCTCGATCCAGTTGTGCGAACGCGACGCGATTCGTGATGAAGCGGAACGCATCCCCCCAGCCGCGGACTTTGCGGTCAATCTGCGTCAGGATTTGAGCGTATCCCGCCTCGGCCCGTCGGCGATTCCCCGATTGCGCCATCGTTTTCAATCGTTCGCGACCGTCGCGCAACAGGCTCGCGATGCCATCGAGCAATTGCTGACGGGCCCGCCGCGAGGGGGAAATGCCACTGGGATGGACTCTGCACCCCAGAAAGTCAAACCCCTCGGTGACCGACGTCAGAACACCCTTCTGACTCCCATCGCGCGGCGCGTAGCAGGTCATGCCAAGCTCCGCGAGCAGGCGTCGCGCCAAAGCGAATCCCGTTTCCGCCGTCCCACGGTCGGGTGCGAAAATCGCGAAGTCGTCGAGATAACGCACCGTGGTCAACCCGTTCGCGTTGAGTTCGACATCAAAATCGCGAAGCGCGATATTCCCTGCCAGGACCGATAGCATCGATCCTTGCGCCACTCCCACCGTGTCGAGTGGAAACAGACTCAACCAGCGTTCGAGGTCGGCGTGATTCGCCAATTCAGTTTCCAGCGCCGTGGCGAACAACCTGCAAAACGCCGCGTCGCGGATGTTCTCCGCGACGAATGCCGTCACCCGTTCACGTGGGATGAGTGGAAAGAAGTCCTTCACGTCGGACAGCGCCACGAAAGTTCGTCCCCGCTGGAGCTGCTCGACGATCATGCCGATCGCCTCCGGCACACCGCGTTTGGGATTTCCCGCGAAACTTGTGGGACAGTTCAGGACCTCAGGAAGTCTCCCCTGTTCCCGACGCAGTCTTTCCTCTGACGAGTGTAAGACGCACAGGATCGCCCGTTGCACAATCCGATCTTGAACGCAGTGAACGGTGATTCCGCGGCGGGAACCGCCGCTTTTTCGTTTGGTGTATCCCCATTTCGGGGTGAACGCGTAGGTCTCGTTACGCAATTTCCGCTGGATTTCGCGCAGGTGCCGCAGCGGATCTGACTCCAATCGCCCGAGTTCCGACGCCAGTTGGGGCCAGGCGGTGCGGCGCACCTGCCCTCGGACCAGCCGCCAGGCGCGGTGCAGCGTTTCCAATTCGCTGGCGACTTCGATCAGTTTTCCCATCAGTTTCCCAAAACCATCGGAGATCGCATCGCGCGCCGCCGATCTCCGACTGTTAGGTACCGGCGTTTCCGGGAGCGCGGCGGAATCGCTTCCGTCGCGACGATCCACAGAACCCGTCGCGCTCGCGCTCGCCTGAAAGCGATCCCGGGCACGATGTCGTCCGCGTGATTTCCGCGGACGGCCGGGCGACACGAGAGGTCGCCCGGGTGAACTCGCCAATTGACACGCTGAAGACCATGATCCACTTGATGAACAATCCCCAATCGGACTGTCGCGGCGGCAGATCTGGAATTCCGCCCAACTGGCGAACCGCCGACCGATCGCCTGTGAACCGATGCTCCCAAGCCGACATTGTCGACGGCAACGTATTCTTACGTGCTGGCGACAGGTTAGGCAAGACGGCGTTGCACATGGGCGGAGCCGTCTGTCGAGACGGAATCGCGTTCCAAGACGTGTGGTGAATAGGCGGTTTCGGGGGGGCTGCGCAGGCTTTGGAGGCCCTGTGATGGCCGATTGGAATGGAAATTGTGAGTCAAACCAAGTTTTTGCCAGCCAACCGTGCGAGGTCGCGAAAAGTCCGCCGCTTCGCGGCGGGTTCAATCGACAGCCCCCCAAGCCGGATGGGATCGCCAGGTGCCTGTCCCCTAAAATCCCCTGTGAATCGCGATGCTTGGACGGTGAACGTCCATTGGGTGTCGGTCTCCAGTTTGAGGCAAAATGCCACAGTCCGTTGCGACGCAGTGGAGATTTTCAGCAGTTCGCCGTTACTGTATCAGTGGCGTCATCCGAGTACGCCGCCAACCGCCACCGCGAATTTTCCATCTGCGGCGTGCCGTTGCAACAGAATCGATTTCCTTTTCCGCGAAACCAACCACGATGTCCCAGGCGATCGTCAACCCCGAAGAACTCCGTCGGTTCGCGCTGGGCCTGAAGAAGTTCAACACGAGCCTCGCCGACCAGTTGTCGGCATTGTCCGGACAGTTGGAATCCCTGAGCGCCACGTGGCGCGATCAGGAAAACCAGCGATTCACTGAAGAATTCCACCGGAACCTGCAAGGGATGGCGCGGTTCATTGAGGCGAACAACCAATACATCCCTTTCCTGCTGCGAAAGGCCGAGCGAATCGACGAGTATTTGCAGCAGCGGTAGTCACTGGCTCCGCTTCCAGAATGATCCGATCACCCCCGGTTGTTTGACACAGGCAGGATCCTGATGGCTGAATCCGCGAATGTCACCTCGGTCGATGCGATCTCGCGGTTTCGTGGCGCGTTCGCCCGCTTCAACGAAGACGCGCATGGCGTGCTGCAAAACCTCGATCGGCAGGCGCAGAAGATGTTGCAGTGGATTGAAGGGGACGCCACCACCTACTGGCGGTTGCAAGTGTTGCGGTGTCACGAGCAGATCAGCCGGGCACGGTCGGCGCTCGACACGGCGCTGATGAAGAAAACGAAAGACTACACCCCCAGTTGCATTGAGGAAAAAGAAAACCTCCGCACGGCCAAAGAGCGTCTGCGCCAAGCCGAGGAAAAAACCGTCGTCGTCCGCAAATGGGCTCGCATCGTGCGCGAAGAGATCGACGAGTATCGCGGCAAAATGAATCTGCTACGCGATTGTCTCGATGTCGACGTCGTCCGTGGCCTGGCGCTGCTCGACCGCACGTTACACGCCCTCGAGCGATACGCAGAGATCGCCCCCCCGACGAGCGAACCTGACGCGCCCCCTTCCCTGCGAAGGGCTCCCACCAACGACGCGGATGCGATTCCTGCGGACGTCCCGCTTTTGCCGTACGACGCCGCGGAAGTTCCAACCCCTGCCTCTTCTGAGTCGATTCTTCCATGAACAACGGCGATATCAGCGGTGGCATAGGTCAACTGCGCGACGCCCTCGACGTCTTGCAAGCCTCGTGGACCGACGCCCGCGAAGAATGGCGCGACGGTAACAGCCGAAGCTTTGAAGAAGAGTTCGTGATTCCGGTTGGGATTGAACTCTCCCGATCGTTTACCGTGATTCAACGACTGTCCGATGTTCTCAAACAGGCGGAGCGCGACTGTGAACCCTGGTAACGGCGCGATGCTGTTCGATTCGCTCGAAGATGCCACGCAGAGCGAGTCGGCTCCCCTGTGGATCGATCCCACACCCGAAATCCTCGATCGGCTTCAGGCCGGCATCGCCCAACGGCAGGAGTTTGAACGCGAACTGGCCCGGCTCGAAGCGACGGCCGACCGGCAGGCGGAATGGCGATTTCAACAGTCGCTGCTCGCGCTGTCGAACGACCGCGACCAGAAACTCGAAGAGCGCGAACGGACGCTCCAGTCCGAACGCGAGCAGTTGGATCAGCGGCTCGCGGCGGACCACACGGCGATCGAGGCCGAGGCGGGTGAGCGGATCGCGCAGCTCGAAGAACACTTCGCCGCCGCGTCGTCCCGAATCGAATCCAAGTTTCAGGAAAACGCGTGGTTGCTCAATTCGCTGACGGATGACACCGCGAATGAAAGCCCGAAGTTCCAGCTCGAGCGGCTGCGGCAGCAGTTTGAACAGACCCGTGGTTCATTGATTTCACAAGACGAGCGGGTTCAGACGCTTTTCGCGCAAACCGAAGCGTTGATTGAACGTCGGCGTGGTCGGTTCGGGGACGCTCCCCCTCCGTCGCCACTCGCCAGGTCCCGCGACGAATTAGCACAGCGCTGTTCTGTCGCGACGGAAGAAGTCGAACTGCGAGCCCGCCAGATCGCGAAACTGATCCTGCCCCGTGCTTTGGCCGGGTGGATGCCACTGGCGATTACCGTACTCGTTCTCGGTGCGGCGTTCGCGGGGTTCTGGTTTCTGGTGAACCCGACCTGGTTCAGTCCGACTTTGACACTTGGGCCGGAGTGGGGGCTGATCTCCGGCGGTTGCGCTCTGGGGTTCTGTGCGGTCTTCTGGCTGGCGTTGTGGATGTCGGCGGCACAGGTCACCGCCGACCCTGCGGAGGCGTTGTTGTCGGCCCATGGCGAAGCCCGGGCATGTGCCGCCGAATGGCAGCGACTCGCCGACGGCGAACTCAAGGCGTTTGAACAGGAAGCGCTCCGTCGCCATGCCGAGATTGTCGAACGCCGTGATCGTTCACTGATCAAATTCACCGCCGACCGGGACGCGGCGCTCGCCGACGGCGCCGCCCGCCGCGAGACACAACTCGCGGTAGTGACCCAATCTCGCGACAACGCGCTGCGGGTCGCGTCGGAAAAACAAAACGTGGCCCTCCTGGCACTCGAGGCGGCCGTCCGACGTGATCTGACGGCGATCCGTCTGCAACATGACCGGGCGCGGTCGGAAAAAACCGCCCAATTTGAACGAGAACGGGAACTGGCGGCCCGCGGCTCCTGCGAGATCGGGCAACGTTGCACACAAGCGTGGGACGGGCTGACGCATTCGCTGGTCTCAACCACAGAGCGGCACCTTCAGGAGAGCCGTTCCAATTTCCCGGCCTGGAGCGAAATCGCCGACCCGCAATGGCTCCCTCCGGAATCGCCCCCCACCCAGGGACTTCGCATTGGCGATTACTCCGTGAATTTCGCCGATTGGCCGGGAGGGATGCCTGCGGATCGGCAATTGCCGGTTCCATCGCAATCGCTGCGGTGGCCGGCGGTCTGGTCTTTTCCCGGTGCCCCCGCGCTTCTCCTGAAGGCGGAAGGTGCGGGTGTTGCCGCCTCGATTCAGGTGTTGCAGTCAACCATGCTGCGACTGATGGCGCACCTCCCCCCCGGAGCGGTCCGGTTTACGATTTTCGATCCCGTGGGATTGGGGGAGAATTTCGCCGCGTTTATGAATCTCGCCGATTTCGACGATTTGCTGATCACCAGCCGGATCTGGACGGAATCATCACAAATCGACACGCAACTCGCGAAGCTGACGGAACACATGGAAACGGTGTTTCAGAAGTACCTGCGGAACGAGTTCGAATCGATTGAGGACTACAACCGCCAGGCTGGGGAAGTCGCGGAACCGTACCGGGTGCTGGTGATCGCGGGGTTTCCCGCCGGCTTCAGCGAAAAGAGCGCCCAGCGGTTGGTCAGCATCGCGACGAAAGGGGCGCGGTGCGGCGTGGCGACACTGATCGCGTTTGACACGCGGCTTCCCCGGCCGCACGGCTTTGATCCCCAGAGTCTGGAAGAAGTCGCGACCGTATTGGATTGGAGCGACGGAAACTTCGTGAACAAGAGGCTCGGTGCGGAACCGGTGGTAATCGTGCCCGACGTTCCCCCCGCCGCGCCGCAGTTGGTGTCGCTGGTCCGGAAGTTCGGCGAACTATCGAAAGATGTGCGGCGGGTCGAAGTGCCGTTCCAGAGAATCGTGCCTCGGCGGGAACAATACTGGAAGGAAGACAGCCGGTCGCTGGTTCGGGTGCCCTTGGGAAGAGCCGGCGCGACGCGGCTGCAATACCTGCAACTGGGGAAGGGGACGTCGCAGCATGTGCTGATCGCCGGCAAGACCGGTTCGGGCAAGTCGACGCTGCTCAATGTGATCATCACCGATCTGGCGCTCCGTTATTCGCCTGACGAAGTCGAGTTCTATCTCATTGACTTCAAGAAGGGGGTCGAGTTCAAGACCTACGCGACCCATCAGTTGCCCCACGCCCGCGCGATCGCGATTGAAAGCGACCGGGAGTTCGGCGTCAGTGTGCTGGAACGGCTCGATACGGTGCTGCGCGAGAGAGGGGATTTGTTCCGATCGCAGGGGGTTCAGGATATCGCCGCCTTTCGGCAGGCGGTTCCCGATCGACCGATGCCGCGAGTCCTGCTGATCGTCGATGAGTTTCAGGAGTTTTTCGTCGAGGACGACCGCTACTCGCAACAGGCGGCGCTGCTGTTGGACCGGCTGGTTCGGCAGGGGCGGGCGTTCGGGATCCATATACTGTTGGGATCGCAAACACTGGGCGGTTCGTATTCGCTGCCACGCACGACGGTGGGACAGATGGCGGTTCGTATCGCGCTCCAATGCAGCGAGGCGGACGCCCATTTGATTTTGTCGGAAGACAATACCGCGGCTCGCTTGCTGACGCGCCCGGGTGAAGCGATCTACAACGACGCGAACGGACTGGTTGAGGGGAACAGTCCGTTTCAGGTCGCCTGGCTCGACGACACCCAGCGCGATGACTTTCTCCAGCGGGTCGCCGACCTGGCGGTGGCGCGCGGCCGACCCGCGCCGGACCAAATTGTGTTCGAAGGCAACGTCCCAGCGGATCCGCTGCGCAACAGCGCGTGGCGGAGCGAGATCGAAGCGACGACGGCGGATCTGGCGTCGGCGCAGAGAGAATCGGGGCCACCCAGAATCTGGCTGGGGGAGGCGGTCGCGATCACCGGGCCCTCGACCGTGACGTTCAGTCGGAGATCGGGAGCGAATCTGTTGCTGGTGGGGCAGGATTCGCAGATGGCATTGGGAATTCTGGCGAACAGTCTGGTGACACTGACCGCGAGCGGAAATACCGAAACTCCCCGCCGCGCGTGGCTGTTGTCGGGGGAACCGCCCGACAGCGGGCCGGGTCGCTGGTCACGGATCCGCGGCGTATTGCCCAGTCAGGTGGAATTGGGAGGTCCGGCCGACGCTGGGCGGGTCTTGGGGGAAATGGCGGCCGAACTGACCCGGCGGCGTGATGAGGGGGGGGCCGGAGCGGCCTGGTTCCTGGTTCTTGACGACCTGTCCCGTTTCCGGGACTTGCGCAATTCGGACGACGAATTCGGGTTTGGAGGCTTCGACCGGAAGGAGACAGTGTCGGCCGCCCAGCAGTTGAACAGCCTGCTGAAAGACGGACCAGCCGTCGGCCTTCATGTGATCGTCTGGTGCGATTCGTACAACAACCTGGAGCGGTGGTTCAGCCGCCAGACGCTGCGGGAATTCGAGATGCGGGTGCTGTTTCCCATGGGGGCCAGCGACTCCAGCAACCTCATCGACACCCCCTCCGCCTCGAAGCTGGGAGTCAACCGCGCGCTGCTCTATTCCGACGAGCGGGGCACTCTGGAGAAATTCCGCCCGTACGGTGCGCCGAGTGACAACTGGTTGCGGTGGATGGCGCAGCGCTATAGCGGTACCTCGGCCGACCTCGCGGTGGCGGATGACATCAGCCTGTTTCAGGTGACGTGACTGCTATGGAACGACGGTTCCTGGCTGAAGCCGTCCAGTGGGAAGTCTGGCGGGGGAGATTGTACGCATGACTTGGAAAAACGACTTCACCGTGCGACGAAGTGTTCATTACCGCGATCGGGAGAATCTCGTCTATCCCTCACCCTGGAATCTGGCTTAAAATGGTTCCCACGACTGACCGGTTGACTCGACGCCAAGATCGTGCCGGCCTTTGCTCCCGCTGAAACCCGCATGGCCTCCCAGGTTCTGACACTGCTACTCGCGTTGACGCAGTTCCTCTCGTGGAACGCGGCACCGTTGTATCTGTGTGTGTCGGAGGGTGGTTCGGTCCGCCTGGATGGTGGGCCTGCCGGTTGTGGTGGATGTGGCCCGACGTCTGTCGGGGAAGGCGCGAAGCCGACCTGCGATCACGACCACGAGGGTGGGTGCCACCACGCACATTCTGGTCACTCGCATTCTGTCGGTCGGCATTCCAGTGACCAGGATCACCGGTCGGAGACGCTGGGGAGTGAAACGGGCACGCTGTGTGACTGCGCGCATTGGCCGTTGTTGACACAGCAGGACGACTTGGTTCGCACCGCCGGTCTGACCCGTGTGACTCCCACCGCGACGAGCGCGGCCTGGATCGCTCGCACGGACGACATCGCCGGGCTGGCGACATGGTCGTGTGGCAGCGTGTTGTGCGGGCGAAGTGGCGATCCGCCGATTCATTGGACGATGTGGCAGACGATCGTCCTGCGCTGTTAGTCGTCGGCTGACAAGCGACCTCTGCAACACGAACGCCGCATTTCGCTATCCGATACGAGAGTGCAGTACGGGTTCGCTCTCTTCCCTTGGGACCGTCGGCAATCGGGCGTGCGCTCGGTCGCCCGTTCGGGGCCGTTGGGATCACGCCATCTCCGTCATGCATCAGGACTCTGTCATGTCCAGCCCTGCGACACATTCACCACCAGTCCTCACTGGAAACCGCGATTCCGCGACAGCGTCGCTTTGGCCCAAGTCTCCGCGACTTCCCTTCACTCACCGGGCACTTCAATCGCTGCCCGCCCTCCTGGTGCTGGCAGCGCTGTTCGGTGTCCTCGCCTGGGGTCAGTTGCATCATTGGAGAATCCCCAAATTCTCCGCCTGGATCGGGGAACCGACCAGCGCCGTGGACGACTGGTGCGCGGAACACAGCGTTCCCGAATCGGTCTGTGTGGTCTGCGATGAGGCGGCCCAAAAATCGAAAGGGTACGGCTGGTGTCGCGTTCATGGAATCACCGAATGCCCGTACGAACACCCCGATGTCCCCCAATTGGAGAAACCGCTGGCGGTCGCTCCCGATCGAATTGAACAGATCGACGCCGCGCTGCGTTTACGCCCCCGGCCGGCGAACAACAGCCGGTGCAAGACCCACGAACGGCAGATCCAGGTCGCCACGCCGGAGACACTGACCAAACTCGGCGTTTCGACCGAACCTGCGGCGCTGGTTTCCGTCGTGGAGACAATTGAGGTCACGGGGGAGGTGACCTTCAATCAAAACCACACGGCACACCTTTCGAGTCGGGTGCCTGGCGTGATCTGGCAGGTTCAACGACAAATCGGCGAGGCGGTCAAACCCGGGGATGTGCTGTTGCTGGTCGACGCCGGCGAAGTGGGGACCGCGAAGAGCGAATTTCTCAAGTCGCTGGGGGAGACCGGCCTGAAGCGGCGGGTGCATGACCGACTCGCGGCGCTCGCGGGCAAAGGTTCGATTCCGGGTCGACAGGTCCAGGAAGCGGAGGCCGCGGTTCAAGAGTCGGAGATTCGCTTGCTCGCCGCGCGGGAAGCGCTGGTCAATCTTGGTCTGCCGATAGCGTTAGAAACATTCGAGAAACTGACGATCGACGAGGCGTCGCGACAGCTTCGGTTTCTGGGCATTCCGGAAGAGTTGATCCCCGCGCTCCAAGCACAGAGTGCGAGTTCCAGTCTGATTCCGGTGCGATCGCCGATCGAAGGGGTGCTGGTGGAACATCACGCCGTCGTGGGCGAGGTGGTCGATACCACAACGCGACTGTGCACCGTCGCCGACCGGAGCCAATTGTGGGTGACGGTCGATGTTCCCCAGCATGAAGCCCGATTCGTGAAACCAGGGCAGAAGCTGTTGTTCCACTCCGACGGAGGCGAAGCCGATTTCACGGGATCGATTGACTGGATCGCGGATTCCATCGACCCGGACACCCGGATGTTGAAAGTGCGGGCCGAAGTCCGCAATGACGCACGACAAGTGAAAGCCAGATCGTTCGGCGCGGGACGGATTGTGCTGCGCGAGGATCCCCAGGCGGTCGTCGTGCCGAACGAGGCGGTTCACTCGGAAGGGTGCTGCACCATCGTCTTCGTGCGCCATCGCGACTTTCTCAAACCCGATTCCCTCCGACTGTTCGAGATCCGAAAAGTCCGTACCGGGGTCCGGACGGCGACTCACACCGAATTGATCGCGGGGATGTTGCCGGGTGAGGTCATTGCCACACAGGGGAGCGAAGCGCTCCGTGTCGAATTGCTCAAAGGCAACCTGGGTGACGGTTGCGGGTGCGCCCACTGATGAATGTCTTTCCCACAACTCCGCCGATTGAGAAATCAGCCGGTTCGTCGCTCGTCCGTTGGATCCTGTCGACAAGTTCCACAGCGCTCGTCTGGATCTCCCTCGGCGGATTCGCCTGGTGGGGGCATCTCACCGACTGGAAGTTTTCGCAGGCGTCGTCGAATCGGTCCATGATCGCCGATCTGTCCGACTGGTGCGGAGACCACGGTGTCCCGCAATCGATTTGCGTAAATTGTCAAAACCCCAGGGAACCAGTGGTCCAATTCGCCAATGGCGAGGCCTTCGAAAAATCGGGAATCGAGATCGACGTTGTCGCGCAGCAGGAGGTCACCGAGAGTTTGCTTGTCCCGGGGGAAGTCTCGTTCGACCCGTCACGAACCGCGCACCTGACCAGTCGGGTTTCGGGGACGATTTGGCGTGTCCGCAAACATCTGGGCGATCGGGTGGAAGCAGGGGACGTACTGCTTCTGGTCGACGCCCACGATGTTGGGAAAGCGAAGAGCGAATTCGTGCAGGCGATCTCCAGCGTGCGACTCAAACAGGGGCTGGTCGACCGCCTTGCACCGCTCGCCGAGACAGGCGCAGCCCCCGCCCGGCAGATTATCGAAGCCGAGGCGGCGTTACGCGCAGCCGAGCTGCGCCAACTGGCGGCGCAGGAGACGCTGTCCAACCTGGGGTTCCGAATTCGTGGCGAGCAGTTCGCTCAAAATCCCGTCAACGACGTCTTGAAGGAGTTGAAATTCCTGGGGATCCCGACCGGGGAAGTGACGGACATCGACCAGGAGACGGCGAGTTCCAACTTGATCCCCGTGCGATCGCCGATCGCGGGAATCGTGGTCGCCGCCGACGCCGTGGTGGGGGAAGTGGTGGGGCCGACGTCACCGTTGTTTACAGTCGCCGACAGGAACCGACTGTGGGTGACACTCGAAGTCCCCCAGAAGGAAATTCGCAAAATCCAGATGGGTCAGAAAATCCGCTTTCGTCCCGACGGTGTGGAAAAAGAACTCAAGGGGGAGGTGCAGTGGATCGCCGACACTGTGGACGAACGCACGCGCACCTTGCGGGTGCGCGCCGAAGTCGAGAACAGTTCGCTGCAGATCAAAGCGGGAGCCTTTGGCACCGGACAGATTGTGCTGAGGGAGACCGCCGATGCGATTGTTGTCCCGCAGTCGGCGATCCACGGCCGTGGCGATTCGCAATTCGTGTTTGTGCGAAACCCCGATTTCCTCAAAGCGGGCGGAGTGAAGACCTTCGCCGTCCGCGCGATTCAAACTGGAGGCTCCACAGCGGACGGCGTGCAGGTCGTGAAGGGATTATCCATAGATGAAGTCATCGCCACGGCCGGCAGTGAGTTGCTGAGATCACGTTTGAGCCAGCAACAGCTCAAACGCCGGGCAAAGCCCTTGTCGCCGTCCAGTTGACGGGTTGCCTGCCATCTCAGGCTGGACTCGAACCGCAACGGTTTGAGTTCGGCATCCGTCTCCCCGATCGCTGTGTTTGTCCACGTCACAGGTCCACATGCTCAACTGGCTGATTGAAGCGTCTCTCCGGCATCGCGCGCTGGTGATTTTCATCACCCTTGCAGTGGCGGTGTGCGGCTTTCTGTCGCTACAGCGCCTGGACATCGACGCCTTTCCCGACACGACACCGGTGATGGTGCAGATCAACACCACAGCGCCGGCACTCAATCCTGAAGAGGTCGAACGGCAGATCACATTTCCGATCGAACAATCTCTCGGCGGTATGCGCAAGCTCATCGCGTTGCGCTCCGTTTCGAAGTTCGGGCTCTCGCAGGTGACGGTTGTCTTCGCCGACGGAACCGAAATCTATTTCGCCCGGCAGTTGATTACCGAGCGACTCTCGACCGTCGAACTACCGGCAGGAATCGCCCGTCCTAAAATGGGTCCGGTGTCGAGTGGACTGGGAGAAGTGTTTCATTACGTCGTCCGGCCGACCGAAGACATTTCCGGTCTGCCGGTCGATGAACGGGAGAGTCGACTGACCGAAATTCGGACCGTTCACGACTGGGTCATCAAGCCGGCGCTGCGAACTGTCGCGGGGACCGCCGAGATCAATAGTTGGGGGGGCTTCGAAAAACAGTATCAGGTGCGCATCGATCCGCGCCGGCTGATCCAATTCGATCTGACATTCGAGCAGGTGGTCACCGCGGTCGAGAAGAACAACCGCAACATCGGCGGAGGGAATATCACTGTCGGGAGTCAGATGCAGTTGGTCCACGGCATGGGGCGGACCGTCACTGTGGAACAGATCGGGAACATTGTGTGTGCCGCCAAGGAGGGGGTTCCGATTCGCGTGAAAGATGTCGCCGACGTGGAGATTGGCCACGAAATCCGGCGGGGGGCGGTGACGGCCGACGGGCAGGGGGAAGTGGTTTTGGGTCTTGGCTTCATGCTGATGGGAGAAAACAGCCATGTGGTCACCCGCCAGTTGAAGCAGAAGCTTGAGGAAGTGAGTCACTCACTGCCGGCGGGCATAGAAGTTGTGCCGGTCTATGACCGCACCGAACTCGTTGACCACGTGATCGACACTGTGCGTCGCAACCTGTTCGAAGGGGGGTTGCTGGTCGTCACCGTCCTGTTTCTGTTTCTGGGGAATCTGCGGGCGGCGGCAGTTGTCGCGTTGGCGATTCCGCTGTCGATGCTGTGCGCGTTCTCGGGGATGCTTCAGGTCGGAATCGCGGCCAGTCTGCTCAGTCTCGGCGCGCTCGACTTTGGAATGATCGTCGACAGCTCAGTTGTGATGGTTGAAAACTGCGTGAGGCACATCGCGCATGGCGATCTCGACCGGCGGAGCAAGCTCGACGTGATCCGCGATGCCGCCCTCGAGGTTCGCAAGCCAACCTTGTTTGGCGAACTGATCATCATGATCGTCTATCTGCCGATCCTGACGCTCGAGGGGATTGAAGGAAAGCTCTTCCGACCGATGGCGCTGACGGTGATCTTCGCGCTGCTCGGTTCGATGGTCCTGTCAATGACCTTCATTCCCGTGCTGGCGAGCCTGGCGCTGCCGCGTCGGATTCGCGAGACGACGCCCCTATTCATGAAGATCGCCCACGCGCTGCACAACCCCATTTTGCGACTCTGCATGACCCACAAGGTCGCGGTACTGGGAACAGCGGCGACCGTGCTGCTCGTGGCGTTCGGGATGATCGCGCCGCAACTGGGGGCGGAGTTCATTCCCCGACTCTCCGAAGGAGCGATCGCCATCAGCGTGGTCCGACTGGCGGGGACCGATCTGAGTGAATCGGTTCGCGGCAACACCCAACTCGAAAAGACGCTTCTGGCGGCATTTCCCGATGAGATCCGACATACCTGGAGTCGCATCGGGTCGGCTGAAATCGCGACCGACCCGATGGGGGTTGAACTGACCGACCTGTTCATCAGCCTCACCCCGCGATCCCAATGGACCCGGGCGAAAACCCAGACGGAATTGGTCGAACGGATGGAACGCGAACTGCGGGAACTGCCGGGACTGAAATTGGCATTCACGCAGCCGATCGAATTGCGGATGAACGAAATGATTTCCGGCAGTCGCTTGGATGTGGTTGTCAAACTGTTTGGAGACGATTTGACGCTGCTGGCACAGAAAGCCCACGAAATCGAGCGTGTCCTCCAGTCGATTCCCGGTGGGGCGGATATCTCGGTCGAGCAGATCACCGGGCAGCCGATTCTGCAAATTCGAATTGACCAGGACGCGATCGCGCGGTACGGGGTCGCCGCCAGCGACGTCCTCGACGTCGTGGAAGCGATTGGCAGTCGGCCGGTTGGCGATGTGACCGAGGGGCAACTGCGGTTTCCGCTGGTCGTGCGACTGCCCGAGTCGATCCGTCAGACACCCGAGGCGATCGGCGGGATTCTCATTCCGACCGCGTCGGGGGAACGATTGCCGTTGTCTACTTTGGCGAAGATCGAGACGGTCGAGGGGCCATCCACAATCACCCGGGAATGGGGACAACGTCGCATCGGAGTCTCGTGCAATGTGCGGGGGCGGGACATGATTGGCTTTGTCGCTGAGGCGCGCCGCGCGGTCGCAGAACGGGTGCCGCTCCCCTCGGGAAGGTACCGGGTGGAATGGGGCGGGCAGTTTGAACATTTTGACAGTGCCCGACTGCGACTGCTGATTGTGGTTCCCGCGGCGGTCGTGCTGATATTCACACTGCTGTTTCTTACCTACCGCAACGTGTTTGATTCCGCCCGGGTATTGACCGGTGTGCCACTCGGCTGGGTCGGGGGAATTATCGCGTTGTGGCTGCGGGACATGCCGTTTTCCATCTCGGCGGCGATTGGATTCATCGCGATGTCGGGGGTCGCGGTCCTGGATGATATGATTCTGGTCTCGTACATCCGACAACTCCGCAGCCAGGGAATGCGCAGGGACGACGCGGTGCGCGAAGCTGCCGTCACCCGGTTGCGACCGGTCCTCATGACCACACTGGTCGCCAGCCTGGGATTTCTGCCGATGGCGCTCAGTTCGGGGATGGGGGCCGAGGTGCAACGGCCGCTCGCGACCGTGGTCATTGGCGGTGTGATCAGCGCGATGGTGATGTCGCTGTTGGTGATCCGCGTCTTGTACGTGGTTTTCGACACGATCGCGCATTTCGGTCGCTGGACGTGTCACCGACTGTTTGGACTGACTGACAGTCAACTGGTCTGGCTGTTCGGCGAGAACTGGGATGCGATGGAGGAGCCTGCCAAACCCGACACATCGCACGGATGAGCCGTCGTCATTTATGGGAATCAGATCAACCCCGGGGTTGCGGCCGCCCGCAATTTCATCGAACGCCATTTCACTGTCCCTTCCCGTTACACTTCTCACACAACACTTTTGAACGGAGTCCCCCCATGTCGAACAACACTCGGTTTCTGTTGCTGCCCGGGTTGCTGCTGTCGCTGGCCGTTTTCGCCTCCGGCTGCGGCAATCCGTCTCCCGCACCGACGGGAACCGCCAATTCCGGCGCTGCCCCAAACGCGAAGGAGAAGCCGTCTCCACACGCTGAAGCCGGTCACGAACATGACGGTCACGATCACGACGAGGGGACCGGCGACACAGCACACTCCGGATGGTGGTGCGATGAGCATGGCATCCCGGAGGCGGTCTGCAGCATGTGCAGCCCCAAAGTCGCGTTACAGTTTCAGAAGAAGGGGGACTGGTGCGAGGAACACGATCGGGCGAAGTCGCAGTGCTTTGTCTGCGACCCCGGTTTGAAAGAGAAATTCGCCAAACAGTACCGCGCGAAGTACGGCAAGGAACCCCCCGCGATCGAAGAACATGAGTAACCGTCCCTCCGTCGACCAGGGAGTGCGATCGGCCCAATTAAGCGTACTTGTAAACGCCGCGCTCGCCGCCATCAAACTGGTGGCTGGCGTGGTGGGGAACGCCTACGCCCTGGTCGCCGACGCGGTCGAGTCGACCTCGGACATTTTCTCCTCATTGATCGTTCTGGGGGGACTGCGGCTGGCCAGTCGCGAACCGAACGACGAGTTCCCGTTTGGATACGGCCGAGCCGAGACACTCTCGGCGGCGGTCGTCGCGCTCATGCTGCTGGGGACGGCGATCGGGATCGCGGTTGAGGCGATCCGCGAGATTCTCACACCTCATCACGCGCCCGCCCCCTGGACGTTGGGAGTCTTGGTCGCAGTCATCGTGGTGAAATGGTTTGTTTCACGGCGGGTCAAAGCGGCGGGGGATGAGATTGGCAGCCGGGCGGTTCAGGCCGACGCCTGGCACCACATGAGCGACGCGATCACGTCAGCCGCGGCGTTCATTGGAATCAGTGTGGCACTGGTCATGGGAGAAGGCTGGGAACCGGCGGACGATTGGGCGGCGCTGGTGGCATCGGGGGTGATTTTCACTAACGGCACCCTGATGCTGAAGGGGGCGATTTTTGACTTGATGGATCGCAGCCCCGACGCCGCGATGATTGACCGGGTGCGCGAAGTCGCCTCCCAGGTGGATGGCGTGCGTGCGATTGAAAAGCTGGCGGTCCGGCGGGCCGGCATGCACTTCTTCGTCGACATTCACGTCCAGGCACTGGGGGATCTGCCGTTACGGGAATCCCATAGTCTGGGAGGCCGGGTGAAATCGGCGATTCGTGGTGCTGTGAAGGGAATCGGGGGAGTACTGGTCCATATGGAACCGTTCCAGGAATGAAAGCCACGGGCCAGAGAGACCTTCTTCACACGAATCGAGCTTCTGATAGAATCATCCGGCGCTTCTGCCCGTCACGAGTCTCAACAATGTCAACCGCCCCCAGCCAATTTCTGACGCCGGAACAGTACCTCGCGATTGAGCGAAAGGCCGCGACGCGGAGTGAATACTTCCGCGGCGAGATGTTCGCAATGTCGGGTGCCCGGTGGCGGCATAATCTGATCAAAGACAACTTCGCCGGTGAAACTCGAAGTCAACTGAAGAATGGCCCGTGTCGCGTGGTCACCAGTGATCAGCGGGTCAAGATCCCAGCCACCGGACTCTATACCTATCCGGACATTGTCGTAGTGTGCGGTGAACCACAGTTTGAAGATCGAACGCTCGACACGCTGTTGAATCCGACCGTCATCGTCGAGGTGTTGTCCGAATCGACGGAAAACTACGACCGGGTTACCAAGTTCAAGCATTATCGCCAGTTGGCAAGCGTGCGAGAATATGTGCTGGTCTCGCAGGATCAGGCTCTACTGGAGCGCTACACGCGGCAACCCGATGACAACTGGTTGATTCGGTTCTTTTCGGATCTCACGGCGACGTTTGAATTCTGTTCGATTCCGGTGTCGGTTCCGTTGTCGGAGATCTATTCGGGCGTGCGGCTTGATCAAGCTGAGGCGACCGGTGGTGCCGGGAATGATCGACCGGCGACGGAACCGTAGTCGTTGCATAGACGATCAAGTCCGTGGTTTCCAACACAGATTGCGACATTGAACTCGAGCCTCAACCATGTCTACAGTCCCCGACAATTTTCTGACGCCGGAACAATACCTCGCGATTGAGCGGAAGGCCGCGACGCGGAGCGAGTACTTCCGCGGCGAGATGTTCGCCATGTCGGGTGCCCGCTGGCGGCATAATCTGATCAAGGACAACTTCGCCCGAGAGGTCGGCATTCAACTGAAAGGTGGCCCGTGTAGGGTGGTGACCAGTGATCAGCGAGTCAAGATTCCAGCCACTGGACTCTATACCTATCCCGACATTGTCGTAGTGTGTGGCGAACCGCAGTTTGAAGATCAATCGCTCGACACGCTGTTGAATCCTACCGTCATCGTCGAGGTGCTGTCCGAATCGACGGAAAACTACGACCGGGTCACCAAGTTCAAGCATTATCGCCAGTTGGCGAGCGTGCGGGAGTATGTGCTGGTCACGCAGGATCAGGCGCTACTGGAACGCTACACGCGGCAGCCGGACGACAACTGGCTGATCCGGTTCTTTTCCGATCCCATGGCGACGTTCGAATTCAGTTCGATTCCGGTGTCGGTTCCGTTGTCGGAGATCTACTCGGGAGTGCGATTGGACCTTTCGGAGGCGACGGAGGACACCAGGAGATGATCGACGCTTCATCGTGATTACTAGCATATTTTAAGTGGGTGGCCCCTTTTTACACTTTGGACACCTCATTTGGCGAACGGCCGGCGTCGGCGGCCTGGTTTTACGTGGCGGTGCGAGCGCCACGGCTCGTTGGGAAGGCGCGGGCGGCAACTCGAATTGGCAGATTCGCGCGCGAACCGGTCGTTTCTGGTACAATGATAACGGGCTT
>CAMATH010000064.1 GCA_945860955.1 Planctomicrobium piriforme | reverse complement strand
TGGCGTCTGCTCCGCCGCCGGGATCTCGATTCCCGCGATGACGATCGGTTGGATTGGCTGGGGGTCTGACTGGCTCATGCGCCATACATTCCCCGAAAAACCGACTTTGAGTAAATACCAGTTTCCGAGGGGTTATTGAGCAGTTACGTTGTATGTGTCGTCTGGCTCGTCGACAACCCGGGTCGCCACGGTCGGTTCAGGGCTGCCGAAGACTGCACCTCAGACCGTCACGAACGTCCCAGGGTTTCCAACCGACTCGGGGACCGGTCCCTACGGATATCACTTCGCCGACCTGAACAGCGACCCCGGATTCGACGGATTCGATACGCTCTACGTCGCCGACGACAGCGCGTTCGCGCTTCGCAAGTACTCTCTCGTCAGCGGATCCTGGACTCTGAACGGCACGATCGGGACCGGCTCAGACCAATATCGTGGGCTGACCGCGACCGTCAGTGGTTCTGATGTCACTCTGTTCGCGACCCGCAAAGGGGGTTCGGGAGCGAACGGCGGAGGCGAACTGGTCAAACTGACCGACTCCACGGGCTACAACGGCAGTTTCAGTGGAACACCCTCCGTTATCGCGACCGCGGCCAGTAAGATCGCGTTCCGAGGCGTGGCGTTGGCCCCCTCGAACGGAACCGTCACAGCGGCCGACCTCACGATCGCGGCGTCGGCCCCCGCGAACGGCTCGGTCGGCACCAACTTCGATTACACGTTGGTCGTGAACAATCTCGGTGGTACCAGTGCCACCGGCGTCGTGGCTCAAATGACCCTGCCGGCGAATTTGAACTACGTCTCCTCCACTGTCGCCGGTGGCTTTTCCGCCAGCTATGACGGATCGACTCGCGTGGTGAGTTTCACGGGGGGCACGATCGGTGCCACGAGTTCCGTCACGTTGAAAGTGACGGTCACTCCCACGATTGTCGGCACCTACTCGCTGCCCATCGCGGGGGCGGTTGTCGATCCGGGCAACACGGTGACGGAATCCGACGATACCAATAACAGCTCGGCGTTGACCGTCACAACCGTTGTCTCGGCGGCAAACACTTCGCCCACGATCGCCGTCGACACGGTGACAACCACCAAATTTCTAAGCCTCCCCGCCAATGGCGTGGGTAAAGTCAGTGGCGTCATCAGTGACCCGTCCGACCCGGCCCGCACCCTGGGGATTGTGTTCACGGTCGGAGACGCCGAGTCGAGCGCGTCGTCATTGACGGTGTCGGCCTCCAGCGGAAATTCCGCCGTTGTCACCAACGCGAACCTGTCCGTCACGGGGACCGGAGCGAGCCGAACCCTGAAAATCACCCCCACGGGTGTGGGGTACGCCACGTTGACAGTGACCGTCAACGATGGAATCGCGACGTCCGGCTACCAGATCGACTACGCCGCTTCCGCCGCCGCGTCCACACCCAGCGCCACGATCTTCCCCACGGGTTCGTCAGACGGCTCCACCGCGATTGCCGTTGACGCCAACTATGTTCTGGTCGGCGATGACGAAGATCAGGCGTTGCGTCTTTACAGCAGAACGCAATCGGGGCTGCCTGTGTCGTCGTTCGACTTCACGAGCAGTCTGGGACTGACCGACATCTCCGGGGGTGTTCCGCGAGAGGTTGACATCGAAGCGGCCACAAAGGTCGGGACCACGATTTATTGGATGGGGTCGCATAACAACGCGTCCGCTGGGCAGTCCCGCCCCAATCGGTCACGCATCTTCGCCACCACGCTCAGTGGCAGTGGCGCGGCAACGACCCTGGCCTATGCCGGTCGTTATGATTCGCTGAAATCCGACCTGATCGCTTGGGATTCCAGCAATGGACATGGTCTGGGAGCGAACTACTACGGGTTGGCGGCGAGTGCCGCGACCGGGGTGATTCCAGAAGCGGCTGACGGATCGGGGTTCAATATCGAAGGACTCACGATGGCACCGGATGGAACGACGGCCTACGTCGCGTTCCGCGCACCGATCAGCCCGGCGAGTGCCCGCACCAAGGCGCTGATCGTCCCCGTCGCGAATTTCGCGAGCCTCATCGGTGCCGGTGCCGGGAGCGCGACGTTCGGCTCTCCCATTGAGTTGAACCTGGGGGGACTCGGAATCCGCGAGATTCAGTCCAATGGCACCAGCTATGTGATCATCGCGGGGCCCGCCTCGGGCAGCGGCACATTCCAGCTCTTTAGCTGGACCGGGAATCCCGCCGACGCGGCGGTTCCCCGAAATGTGATCACCGGACTCAATCCCGAAGGGACCGTCCAGGTTCCCGCCGGCACATTGACATCCAGCACCCAACTGCAACTCGTCAGCGACATGGGTGACACTGTCTACTATGGCGACAGCACGGTGGCGAAGGATCTGCCGTTTGACAATCAGACGAAGTTCCGGATCGACACGGTCTCGCTCGGCAACGCGCCGCTGCGGATCCGCGACATTCAAGGCACCTCGCACACCTCGCCCTTGGTCGGGCAGGTTGTCGCGAATATTCCCGGAATCGTCACGGTGGTCACTTCGAATGGATTCTATCTCCAGGATTCAACTCCCGACTCCGATGTCACTACGTCGGAGGGGATTTTTATCTTCACCAGCAGTGCCCCCACAGTCAGCGTCGGGCATTCCGTGACAGTCAGCGGTACCGTCACCGAGTTTCAGCCGGGTGGTCCCTCGACGAACAATCTCACGCTGACAGAGCTTGTCAGTCCCAGTGTGACGATCGTCTCCAGTGGCAACCCGCTCCCGGCTCCAACCGTCATCGGGATCGGGGGAAGAACTCCCCCAACCACCGTCATTGACGACGACTCGTTCAGTCTGTTCGACCCCGCGTCCGACGGCATCGACTTCTACGAGACTCTCGAGGGAATGCGGGTCCAGATCAACAACGCGGTCGCGACGGGGCCGACGAATCGGTTTGGCGAGATTTCCGTTCTCGCCGACAATGGCGTCAACGGGGGATTGCGAACCGCCCGGGGCGGCATCATCGTTCAGCCGGGAGATTTCAACCCCGAGCGGATCATCATCGACAATTCATTCGTACCGACTCCGAATGTGAATGTGGGTGCCACGTTTGGCACAATTGTCGGCGTGATGGAATACAACTTTGGCAACTTCAAGCTGCAGGTGACCGTGACACCCACCGCGTCCGGCGGTGTGACCCGCGAGACCACCACGCTGGTGGGGGCCAGTGACGCCCTGACCGTGGCATCGTTCAACGCCGAAAATCTTGACCCTAGTGACGGTGCGACGAAATTTAACAGTCTGGCCTCCATCATCGTCAACAACATGATGGCTCCCGACATCCTCACCCTGGAAGAAATTCAAGACAACAACGGGGCGACGAACAACGGCGTCGTCGACCCCTCGACGACTTTCAACCAGTTGATCGCCGCGATCACGGCGGCCGGTGGTCCGACGTACGAGTATCGGCAGATCAACCCGGTCAATAATCAGGACGGTGGCGAACCGGGGGGGAATATTCGGGTCGCGTTTCTGTTCAATCCGTCCCGTGTTTCGTTCATCGACCGCTCGGGCGGAACTTCGACCAGTTCGACAACGGTCGCGAACGTAGGTGGTGTGCCGCAGCTCAGCGCGAGTCCCGGCCGGATCGATCCCAACAATTCGGCGTTCAACAGCAGTCGCAAACCGC
Organism: Planctomicrobium piriforme; assembly: GCA_945860955.1. Classification (GTDB taxonomy): domain Bacteria; phylum Planctomycetota; class Planctomycetia; order Planctomycetales; family Planctomycetaceae; genus UBA10511. Next base: position 41,338 of record CAMATH010000064.1, on the reverse strand, counting down.
TTGTGGGGGAATTCCTGTTCGCGGGCGAGAAGGTGTTCGTCATCGCCAATCACTGGAACTCCAAGGGAGGCGATGAACCGCTGTTCGGGGACAGTCAGCCTCCGGTTCTCTCGAGTGAAGTCCAGCGAAACCAGCAGGCGCAGATTGTTCAGGACTTCATTGAGAACATCCTGGCGATTGATGCCAACGCGCGAATCGTCTGGGGTGGCGACCTCAACGATTTCCACTTCTCGAACCCCGTGAAGATTCTGACCGGGGTCGCGGATCTGGTGGCGGGGTCGGTCGTTCCGAGTGGCAGGCCCGCCATTCTCACCGACCTGGTGAAACTTCTGCCGGCGAACGAACAGTACAGTTATGTGTTCGATGGCAACTCGCAGGATCTCGACCACATCCTGGCGAGCAGTCGGCTGGTCGCAGAGGGAGCGCAATTCGACGCCGTCCATGTGAATTCCGAGTTCTTCGACCAAATCTCCGATCACGATCCGCTGGTAAGTCGGTTTCTGTTTCAGTTCGCCCCCACGTCGATTTCGCTGTCTGCCAACACCATTCTTGAGAACGCCCCGGCGGAGACTGTCATCGGAACCGTGACTGGGACCGATCCGAACCTGAGTGACACGATCGGCTTCACGCTTGCTGACGACGCGGGGGGACGGTTCGCGTTGCGAACGAACGCCGGTGTTGTGACTCTGGTGAATACGGCCGGCCTCAACTTCGAACAGTCCGCCACCTGGAACATCGTCGTGCGGGGGACCGACCAGGCGGGCAAGTCGCTCGATCAACCGTTCACCATCAATGTCACGAATGTGGCATACGAATTGACCGGATTTGACGTCCAGAAGGGGCAGACTCAACGATCGTTCGTCCGGTACGCCGACTTCGCGTTTCAGGACACAACCACCGTCGCGCTCCAGAGCCTGATCTCGGGAGCCAAGGTGCAGTTGCTGTTTCTGGGAACGAGTGGCAGTGGCGCGACCGGTGTCAATCTGACTGGCAAACTCTCAGTCAGCGCGGGAAAACTGAGTTTTGACGCGGGCTCGCAGGGAATTGGCGGGAATCGAAACTCGAATCTGGGTGACGGCTACTACCGCTTCCAGCTTGACCTCGATTTCAATGGAACATTTGAAACGACACGCACGTTCTTCCGACTGTTCGGCGACATGGATGGTGATCGCCAGACGTCGCAGGCCGACCGCAACCTGATCCCTGCGACTCCCGGACCCTATAACGCCAATCTCGACGTCAATGGAGATGGCGTTGTCGACGGCCGCGACCGGATCGCGATCAGATTGGGTCGATCGCTGACGCTCGGGGTCACGATCGACGATTGATTCCAGCGTCAACTCCCACCGTCGATTCACGGGAGTCGCGGTCATTCTCCTTTGCACTCATTTACGAAAGGCAGACTGCCATGCGGCATTCACGCCGTTGGATTTGCGGACTCGCCATCGCGGTGACCTGGCTGGGACTCGCTTCCCTGTCGGAAGCGGGGATTTCGGTTTCGGTCGGAAGCGGCACGATCGGCGTCGGGGGAACCACCTCGATCGATGTGTTCGTGACGAGCGATTCGGCGGCCGACTCGGTCTACGCGTTCACAGTCGAGTACGAGATCACCTCGACCAGCGGACACGACTTGTTCTTCGTCGACAATGGAGCGGGCGTCCCCGCTGACAGTCAGTTGTTCCAATCCAACTACCTGTTCCATTTGACAGGGAGTGCCGCGATAACGAATCCCCCAGCGGGTGCGGTGGGACCGGCGACGTCGTACACGGGATTGGACGTCTCGGACAGCCTCTTGGGGGTGAGTGGCCCCTTCACGCGGTTGTTGACCCGGCTGCAGGTCACGGGTGCGACACCAAACGCGCCCGTGCTGGGCGATACGTTTACGCTCAGCGTGGTGACCGCCGGAACGCAGTTCCTGGATCCGAATCTCGATCCGCTGACATTCACGGGAGCGACGTCGGGAACGGTCGTTGTGACGCCGGAGCCTTCGTCACTGGTGATTTTCGGATTGGGTGGATTGCTGGTTGTCGGTCTTTCGCGACGGCGGAATCGCCGGCAGCGCCTTTCGTAATCGATCAATTCAGCCTATTGGCGGGCAATTGAAAAAAGCAACGGCCCGCTGGGAGGTTCGGTTGGGTGACACGGGCAGCGAACGTAGCGAGTGGGCCGTGAAGCCGAACTGCGGAATGTGGTTGTCCATCTCTGAGAGCGCGTACGACTGACGAAAAGAATTTGACAGGATGAAGAGGATGATAAGGGATGAACAGGATGGAGTTGCTCGCCATTCCTGCTCTATGGAAAAGTGGCGGAATTCGAAAAACTCACAATCCACGCGATTGACTGTCGCCTCAGCAATCCTGTCCAGCCTTTTCATCCTGTCAAAAAAACTTCCGTAGGTGACACTTCTGGGTTCGTGATCGCTGAAATGTGATTCCAATTTCGTCCTTCATGAAAAATTCATCCTCGTACTGGGTTAATGCCGGGGATATTCCCTATATTGAGCCGAGAAGTGCATGAACTCCGTTCGCGGTCGTCGCGAACGGATTTAAAACTCCGACTTCCCGACTCTCCACATGAACCCGCCATCAGCCATCCCACCAGTCATAGCTTCCAAAACGAAGCTGACCCCCCTGACCGGGCTGCGGTTCTTCGCCGCTTTGCACATTTTTATCTTTCACATCGCCGCCATGCCGTCACCGGACGAGATGCGGCAGATCGGCGAGCGGACGCAGGCAGCGCAAACGGGTGAAGCGGGTTCCGAGTCGCTCGACGATAAGACCCGGGAGGGGGCAGCGGCGGAGTTGGGGGCGGAGGCGGCCGAGGCTGGCCAGCAGCCCCCGGCACAGGCAGGCGCATCGGAAGCGGGGGGCGAGGGCTTCATGAGCCGCGGACTCTACAAAATCCTGCCGCCCCCCCTGGCGCGACTGTTTCAACGGGGATTCCTGTCAACCAGTCTGTTCTTCATGTTGTCCGGGTTCGTCCTGGCCTACCTGTATGTCGACGCGGACGGAAAACAGACAATCAGCAACCGGGAGTTTTTCCTCAGTCGTTGGATTCGACTCTATCCGCTCCACTTCATCATGCTCCCCCTGCTGTTGCCGATGGTGCTGATGTTCATCTGCTTCTTCCCCACCACGACGCTTTGGGGATTCTCCGTTCCCAAGCCGGCGTTTGTGGGGGCCAGTGGTGTGATGTCGTTATTGCTCGTTCAGGCGTGGTGCCCTGAAGCGGCGCTGAGTTGGAACTTCGCGACTTGGGCGCTCTCGGCGGTCGCGTTCTTCTATGTGATGTTCCCCTCGACCGTGAAGTTTCTCTCCCGGCAGAGCCGATCGACGTTGTGGACCCTGTTCTGGCTGATGCCGGTACTCAACCTCATTCCATCCATCATCTTCCTGTGGAAGACCGACGGGAATTCCGCCACGAATTACTTCTGGAGCGAAGTCGTGATGCGGACACCGTTGTTCTGGCTCCCGCACTTTGTCATGGCGATCATCCTCTGCCGGCTTTACAAAATCACCCGACACGATATGACGTGGTGTCAGGGAGTGGATCAACGGAGTGGTCCGAGTTGGGGAGACCTGGCGATTGTGGTCGTTCTTGTGATCTGCATGACTCCTGATTCGTTCTTTCAAACTCTGTTTTGTCTAGGAAGCAAACCGCCGAATTTCATCCTCCGGCACGGCACGCTGGCGCCGATCTACGCGGTTGTGCTGTACAATCTGGCGTTGGGCCGCGGTTGGTTCGCGCGTTTCCTGTCACTTCCAACGTTCGAAAAACTGGGCGAAGCGAGTTTCGGGATTTTCATTTTTCAGGGTCCGATGATCATGCCATCCATGATCCTGTTCGCAATTGTTCGCCCGCTCCTGGAACTGACCCTGAGACTCTTCACGAGTAACGAGTCGTTCATCTCCGACACTCTGGAGCTGTTTCGCGTTGGGATGACCGTCGCGATTGTGGTCGGATTGTCGATAGTCAGTTTGCGATATTTTGAACGTCCGGTCGCCCGCTGGTTGAAGAAGCGACTCGGTTTGGGAGCGGCGGCATAGGAGGTTACGAAGCCACTAGGTTGGGTGTCCCCGAAAGTGAAATTCGATTCATTGGTGAAGCCAAACAGTCAATCAGCCAACCTGATTGAACCGGGTCATGAGGAACCGCAGTTGGATATCTTCCGATCAATTCGATCGCTCCGGACGAGGTCGTTCGTTCGAATTTGAAGCGTCTACGGGTGACCTTGTCACGATGCTGGAGCGCTGGGCGGCGAAACACAGTCCACCGTGGGAAGTGCTGACATTGGGTTTCGAACCGATTCCTGGGGCTCGGAACGGAACGTGGCGTGTCACGGCGCATGCGTTGTCTGACATACCCGCCCTGACCCGTGCCGGCGAGTGGTACTTCTTCCTCCGAAGCCTGACCATCACGCCAGAGGTCGATTGGACTCTCGCGGACAGTCCTTGCGCACTCTGCTCCGTCAATGGTTTGATCGGTTTGCAGCATCCGGAACCAGTGCAGCGGCGGGTGTCGACATTGGGAATTGTGTGGAAGGTCGTTGATCACGAAACTGGGGATGTCGTGGTCCACGATGCCTATCTGGCCGCGTACAACGCCCTCAAGCGGCAGGTGAAGCGCCTTCTCGGCGACAAACCAAGTCACTTGTAATCGTCGACCTTGTGAGAAAGTGGGCTCAATGCAGGTAACCGCCGCGCATACGAAATGCCGGGAACTTTTGCCACGCGACCGGTATCCAGGAAAAACTCGGGCGGCCGTCGCGACACGATTCCCGGTTTTCCAATCGCCGACGCGCATGTCGCTCACAGGCCCCCCACGCCTGTGCCGGAAATGAGTGCTTCAGCTCCTCAAGCCGCTTCCGATCATCCGAAATCAAGTCGGCAATGACGCAGACACAACTCGACCAGGCTCCCGACGAAAGGGGCCCGGCTGGAATGTCACTCTCATCGGGGGCCAGTCGGCCATAGGTGTTGCAGGTCACCAGGCGCGTGCCGAGCGATAACGGTCCGATTCCGTCCATCCCATCAACCAGCTCATCGGGCAATCGCAGCAGCATCACATTGTCGATATCCGGAGAATACGCCGCCACGATCAGCGGATTGACACTCACCACGACCGCCGGATTCGCATCGCCAGACCAGATGTGACTTGCCAGGCGTTCGATCACTTGTGCCTGCCCCTCGGGGTCGTCCACGCCAATCCAGCGGTCGATCCACGAAGTGTCATCAGGTTGCGAGCCGAATTGCGACGTGACACGCAAGAACGGAACCAGCAGTTTGGTCAACAAACCGGCGGATTGGAACAGTTCGGGATGGAGTTGCGCCAGTTTCGTCGTCGACAATCGCAGGCGTCCGGGGTCCGTCGCCGCCGCCCACAGCCCCTCACGCATTGGGCAAATATGGAGGTGTGGGGTTCCCGGTGGAAAGGTCGAAATGTCCAGCAAAAAGTCCTGAAGCGCCACCGCCTCATCGCGATGGACGGCGATCGGAATCCTCCCAAACCGCGAGATCCAATACTCGCTGGGGTCGAGCCGTCCCGCATCGGCGTATTGGACGTTCTGCAATCCCTGATCGACGAAAAACAACAGACCGATTCCCGCCTGACTTGAGTTGATCACATGCCAGTACAATCGCCGTGCCGCGCGGTCGGTGATCTTCACCGGAAAATTCACATCCTCCGCGACGCCGCACTCAGGGAGAAACGGCGGTTCCAGGACAGGACCGTTGTGGGTCATCTTGGGAATCAATCTCTCGAAAGACGAGATCGGTTGGCGAACACAGCGAGCCGGTATCGAGCCGCCACGGCAACCGTACAGACTTGGCAACAGGGATTGGCACGGACCACCGCGACGGTGTCACGGTGGTCCGTGCGTGTTGCCAGGAAGGGGGCGACTACTTCCCGAGTTCCGCCGCCAGGGCTTCCGCTCCGTAGACCTTCTTCAGCGCTTCGATGATGGACGAAGAGTGAACCGAAACGGCTCGGTTCTGCGTTTCGTCGAAGATGAAGTCTCCGACCAGAGACTGAATGTTGCCATCGAAGATGATGCCGACGAACTCTCCCGCCCGGTTGATCACCGGGCTTCCCGAGTTTCCGCCGATGATGTCGTTGTTCGACACGAAGTTGAACGGTGTCTTCGGATCGATGTCGCCCTTGTGGCTGTGCCAAGTTTGGGGCAGGGCCCACGGAGCCTTGTTGCCGTGCTTGTTGGCGTGGTCAAACGCGCCTCCCATCGTCGTCCACGGGGGAATCGGTTTGCCGTTCTCGGTATACCCCTTCACCGTGCCATAAGACAGCCGCAGCGTGAACGTCGCATCGGGATACCGGCTCGGTCCCTCAATCTCGAACAGCGCGCGGGAGATTTGTCCGTACGCCTGACGTTCGACTTCAATCACCTGCTCTTCCATCTTCTTGCGGATCGACCGGGCATCGGGATCGACCAGTTTCGCCAGCGCGATCAACGTGTCGGTGGATTCTTCGATCGCCTGCTTACCGCCGGCGGCGATCTTTCTCCGCTCGGCGACATCCTGCAGTTTCGAACCCGCGAGCAGTTCGGCGGCCCGGGCGGCCGGTCCTTTGCCGGCGAGTACCTTTTTCACCAGGGGATTGTCTCCTCCCAGCTTCTCGGTCAGGAAACCAAGTCCGTCGGTCAGCTTTGCCAACTCCAGATCGTCGTAATGGGGAGCGGTGGAGTAGAGTTGCAGCTCCAGCGACGCCCGGCCGGCGTCACTGTACTCGGGAAGCCGTTCCGTGTTGGGCTTCGCGTTCTCCTCCGCCAGTCGTACCAGTGTGCGAGCGGTTTGAAACAGTCCGCCGCCGAATCCGCGTCCCTGTTCCAGAATCGCGTTCTGAACCATTAGCTCGGCATGCGTCTTCTTGGCTTGTTCAATCTTCTGCCAGGCGCTGCCGTAGGCGGCCTTCAGTTTCGGGTCAGATTCCACTCTAGCCCGCAGGGCCGCTTCAGCCGCCTCTTTTTTCGCCATGATTCCCGCGTCCTGCAGGCCGGCGATCTGTCCCAAATACGCCTTGCGGCTGTTTTGCACGCCAAAAAGATCTTCCTTGGCGATGCGGGCCTGTTCCTCGCCGTCCTGACCATACTGCTGCAGCATGATCTCCATCCGGCGGAGCAGATCCAAAACGAACGGCGCTCGCACGTCGCGAGTGAACTTCAAGGCGGCCACGGTGTTCAGGCGGTCGGTCTTGCCGGGGTGTCCCGAGACGAAAACCAACTCGTTTTCACCCGCCCCCGCCTGACTCCATTTGAGGAAATGCTCGACCTTCGCCGGCTTGTCGTTTTCATACGCCCGGAACAGACACGCATCGAGATCGTATCGGGGGTATTCGAAATTGTCGGGGTCGCCACCGAAGAACGCGATGTCGAACTCGGGTGCCCACACAAGGCGGATGTCGGTGTACTTCTTGTAACGGTAGAGGTGGTACTGCCCCCCCTGATACAGAGTGACCACGTCGCTGCGCAACCCGGTTTTCTCGAAAGATTCTTTTTGGATCGTCGCGATGATGGCGCGGCGGGCGGCGAACGCTTCGGCTGGGGCCGCTCCGGCCTCGACCGCTCCATTCACCCGAGCGGTCACATCCTCGATGGACTGCAGGACGTTCAGCTCCAGGTCGGGAGCCTTCGGCTCGTCGGCGTGGGTCTTCGCCCAGAACCCCTCTTTGTAGTAATCATGCTCGGCGGTGCTGATCTTCTGCAGTGTGTCGGCTCCCACGTGGTGATTCGTCAACACAAGGCCCGTCGATGAGACGAACGAACCCGACCCGCCCGAGTTGAACCGGACCGACGACTGCATCACGTGCTCGATCCACGCGTCGGTCGGCTCGAAGCCGAACTTCTCCTTCAGTTGCTTCCGGGGGAGATTGTTGAACACCCACATCCCTTCGTCAGCCTGAACCTGTTCGGCGCCGACCGAAATCGAGACGGCACAGGCGAGGAACACTCCCAGCAAACGATCACGGAAACTCATGAAGTGGACTCCAGGGGAACAAATGAACACAGGGCAAGACCACGATTCCGAATCGCGATCACCCATTTCGTTTCACGACAACCGGACGGATCTTCACCGACAACTCGTATTCAAACAGTGAAACACCCGGAATCTCCGAACACGCGAGCTGCAGATCCTCGCTGATCGCTTTCGCGACAATGACTCCGCGAACCGCTTGCCCGGGGTCCGCCTGATGCTGTTTGATCCAACTCACGTACCGCAGCAACTGGCCGACGACCCGATCATAGCCTTTGGAGACCTTCAATTCGATCACCACGTAGCCTCCCTTCGCATCCACCGCCAGGATGTCGATATACCGACCGCCGACGGGAAACTCGACCCCAGTGATTCCTTCATCGGAGTACAACTTCAGCGACGGTTCGATCAGATGCAGGTTTAGCGCGAGATAGTCCCGCAGGTCGTGTTCGTAGGCGAACTCTCCCGATTCGTCATTGGCTGGCTCGACGATGGGAGGCGTGCCGTGCGTGATCGGAGCTGGATCTGTGTTCGGTTCGTAAAGCCGAAAGTGAGTCGCGTCGATTTTGAAAAACCGGTCATCTGAACCGTCGCTCGCAGGGCTGTAGTGCAATCGTGTCGGAACGTTTGTCGAGAGCCGAATCAGGTGCGCGGCAATCGTTCCCTGCTTCACGTTGGGATAATGTTCCGCGAACCATTGAATCGCCTGCTCGCGGGTGAAGCTCTGCCCCGGAGTCAATCCCATCGAGACGGCCATGTCCTGCATTAAGAGCCGAACCGGTTTTTGATTCAGTGGTGCCATGGTGCCTGGTCGGTAGAATGGTTGAGCGCTGCATCCCTGAGGGAAAAGGCCCGCAGCCCGTTTGATCGCGTTGACGTCGTGCGTGCCGGACTGTACCAGTGGATCCGATGGGTCGCAAGAACGGGAACGGGACAACGGCCCGTTTCCGTTACGCGGACCAGACGACCGCGTGCAACAGATCACGCACAATCTTCTGAAACGGGCGATTGGAAAGTGAGCCCCTGGTGTCGTGGCCCCTGCAAGCAATCCAAGCCGCAACCACAGACAGTTCTGATGGTCCACCTTCGAATGCCGGCCTTCCAGTCGAGCCCATTCTGCGATCGACGAATCTCAGCATGTCGCTGCGGCTCTGCGACGTGGGTACCCTGGTCCGTCCTCTCCGACACGCTGTCAAATCGCAACAAGCTTTCTGTTTTTAAGTATCCCGCAAGGCCAGTGGCCCTGTCCGTACAACGTCATGACGACACACCAGAACCCGCACTCCGAAAGGAGGATTTCAATTGCCGCGCGACGCGCCGCGTAAATCGCCGCTCCGCGGGCCACTTCGGTGAAATCATGTGGACCATATCTCAATAGCGGATGGCCAACAAATCCACGAAGGGACGCCAAGGCGGATTGATAGACGTGACCTGCCCGTCGGGAAAGGTCTCTGCCCCGGCTAAGATTGACAACGAGGTTTTCCAGGGACTTACCTTGAATTGGGTCCGGCTGATCTGGGGAACTTGGCAGCCATTCCATTGAATCTGCAATTCGACACATCTCGTCGTCATCTGCGCAGCGAGATGTCCAAGGGAGTAAAGTGGAAATTCGCACAATTTCAGAATTCGCCAGGGGTTCACCCAAACGCTGAAACCAGTGAGTCGAACGAATCAGAACCTCGAGTTCGTCAAGTGTCATAGTCGTCGCCTCAGAAAGCACGCGGCACCTGGAATTTCGCGAGAGATGTCAAGTCCCAGCAGTCTCCCGCAACTGCCGACAGATTCGTTCCGCTTCGCGAAACGTCGCAGACTGTCCCACTTTGAGCGCGGTTTCGAGTTCGTCGTGCAGTTGACCCAGAATGTTGCGGCGCATGAAGTCGGAAAACCACGCCACCCGTCGCGCGGTGAACGCGGTCTGCAACTGACGGAACCGCGCTTCGAGCAGTCGCAAACCACTGGCGGCACCGCCAATCGCCGACTCTCCCACGACCATCGCCCCCGCCCCCCCCGCGACATCCCCCAGAATGTGAACGACAAGCGTCTTCGCCGCCGCCGCCGTCACGAAGGGAGTAAGGGCGTGTCCCGCAGGGCCGGCGGCGGCAGCGAATAGAACCACCGAGGTCACCGGTCGCGCCATGGCGGCCGCCGTGTCGAGCTTGCGCAGCATCGTGAACGTGCTGGGACTCTCGGTGCGAAACGCCTCCATCTGCGTTTCCACCACCTCGCGCAGTTCATTTTCGACGCTGAACTTCGCATGCTCCTCAGTCAGCTTGTTCAAAACGCTGGACCGCGATCTCCCCGCCAGCAATTCTTCGAGCCTCGGACGCAGAATCTCATTCCCCAATTGACACTGCCGCGTCAGTTCTTCGTAGACCGTGTCGATAATCCGCAGCATTAAGTCGCGCTCCTGCTGCGAATAGATCGCGTTGGGATCGGGAGGATCCCCCTTGAGCCGCTGCGTCGCCCAGCGGAACGGTACCGCCACGAATTCCCCGAGGGTCGCGTAGGTGTCGTGGATCTTTTTGGTCATCCCCTCGCGGTGCAGTCGCCACCAGCGTTTGATCTCGGCGACCAATAGCCCGTTCGAAGGCGAAGGCCAGTTGTCGACCTTCGCGAGATGCTGCATCGACAAGAGGCTCGACGCGTCTTGAAACCCCGCCGTCCGCGCCTTCACTTCATTCAGATACGCCGGAACCCCCAGTTCCTCCGAGGAGATGTGCCGCAATGAACCGCGCAACGTCCGCAGCTTGATCTCGGTGAATTTCATCTCCGCCAGATCGTCCCGCAGGCGGCGCGGGGTCTGACTGACGCCGGCGGGAAACCCTTCCGGGATCGGCCAGCTCCGTTCATAAAACGGCAGCCGATTCTCCTCGGCGGCGCGGCGGTCGTTCGGGGCGACATACACCACATCGGGAGTGATTCCGGTCTCGCGGGAGAACGTTTCCAGCCAGCGCGGCCAGTACTGTTCGTCTTCGGGGAGCAGGCATTGGTTGAAGACCAGCACGATCGCCTTGTCCTCGGCGGCCGCCTTGCGAAAGAACTGCTTGACGGCGGCGTCGTTGTATTTCTGCTGCGTGAGGACGGCCACCAGCACGTCGGCACAGTGCCGCACGCGGTCGGCCCGCAGCCAGTTCACCGGCGCGTCGCTGTCGATATCGGGAGTGTCGAGAATCAGCAGGCTGGAAGGGAGTTCCGGCGCGGGCTTCCAGAAGAGCTGATGGGTCTCGGTTTCCCCCAGGGCAGCGGCCGCCTCGGACCAGGGGATCAGTTCAAACCCCTTGAAGATCTCCGCCAGATCATGCCGTTCGGAAAAGCCGGCGGGAACCAGACAGGTGGGGTGTTTGGTCCCCGAGGCGAGCGGGCTGGTGGCACTCGCCCGTGACCCCGCCAGGTGATTGAAGACCACGCTCTTCCCAATGTTCGTTCCCCCCACGACCGCCGCCACGATGAACGGTTCCCCCGCGAGTTGCGGAATGAGTTTGCGATCGAGCAGTTCGTACCACTCGCGCCCCGCCAGCGGCGCGGTCTGCAACACCCTGCACTGAGTCTCCAGTTCGCGGACGACGGCGTACAGCCGATTCACCAGCGCGGCGCACTCGGAGAACGGCACCGAAGCGGTATCGGGAGCGGGCGTCGAAGACATGTGGGACCGAAAGGAACGTCGGAAAGGGGAACGGGAGTGGACTCTCACGAGTCTATCAGGTGACTGGTGGAGTGGCACGCGACGCCGCGAGCCCTCTGAAACGGCGAGGTGTTGGACTATCTTTCTGGTTCTCGGGATCGTGATCGAAATTGAGTCGCTCCCCGTCCATCTGTTACGCTAGCGGGCACAGAAGCCAGTCTCTGTGGGCAATTCACTTCGCCGCTCCAGACCGCCAATCACTTCGCCCCCACGGATCCCGATGGAATCGTTGCCGCTGACCAATGCCTCGATTTGGAGGCACACACTTTCACCCGCCGACCAGAGCGAACTGGAGCGCGATGATGGACTGGCCCACGCCAGGCCGGATGTGCTGGTCGTTGGCGGCGGAATTGTGGGGCTGGCGACCGCGTATTTTTTGGCGACGCAGAAGAAGTCGGTGCTGTTGATTGAGGCGAACACGCTCGGTGCGGGCGCGACGGCGGCCGCCGCCGGGGGGATCTGGCCGAGTGACCAGGGACCGCACCATCCCCCCGCGTTTCAGCCCCTGGCACTGCGCAGCCGTGATCTGTGGGGCCGGCTGTCATTGAAGCCCGATTTCGACATCGACTGGCGCGTGAATGGATTTCTGACGGTCAACCCCAACCGTTTTCGCAACGACGCCGTCGCCTTCGCACACGAGGCGCAAGAAGCGGGGTACACGGTTCATGCGGTGGACGCCGAGCAGATCACTCACCTGGAACCACAGCTTCGCCCGGGCCTCTCCGCGGGTATTCACTGCGCCTCCGACGCGCACCTGAATCCGCTCAAAGCGGCGGCTTCGTTCGCACGCGCTTCCCGGCGGCTGGGGGCGAGGTTCGCCGTTCGAACCGAATTTGTCAGTTCCAAACGGGTCGGAGCCCATGTCGTCGAAGTTCAGACCAGTCGCGGCCCCTGTTCTCCCGGGCAGGTCGTGATCTGTTCGGGAGCGCTCGCCCCCGTGCCAGCCCACTTTGTGCGACCCGTCTCGGGACAAATGATCGCCACCGGGCCGTTACCTCCCCTGTTGCGAGGCACCGTCGGGGGACAATTTCTCACCCTGCAATTGAAAACGGGGGAAATGATCACCGGGGGAACCGTTGCCGAGAACGATCATCAAGAACCCGACGCAACTCTCTCGTTTCAGATGGCGCAAGCTGCGCGCGAACTGATCCCGGCATTGGCCAACGTGCCATTCACCCAGGCCTGGTGCGGCATTCGCAGCGCGACGCGCGATGGACTGCCGATCGTCGACCGCGTTCCCGACTGCGACAACCTGTGGATTTCGACCGGCCACTTTCGCAACGGCCTGCTGCTCGCGCCAGCGACAGGCCAACTTCTGGCGGACTGGATCACGACGGGGGTGTGTTCAGAGGAACTCGAACCATTGAACGCGGCGCGCGTGTCGTAACGTGGTGTCGTCCGCTTCCGGTCTTGTGTTTCGCATTGGAAGTTGTTCTCGCGGTCGAGCCGCTCTCACTCGGGAATGCGGGACCGCGGAACTTCGCCTCCGTCGTCACGACGCCGTCTCTTGGTCAGATTTTTTACGGAGGACCATTCCTTCGATCACGATTGGAATCACGGTCGCGGTCGCGCTCGCGGTTGTTATCACGGTCGCGTGCGGCTGCAGCCTCACGGTCCAAGGAGCGTTGTTCTCGTGCCATTCGGTCCATCTGCGCGAAAAGCCCTTGGCTACTAGCCAACGCCCGCACCGCAGCCGGAAGTTGAGTCGCGAAAGCGTTCAACGCCTGCTCTTCCTGTTGCCGTTGCGCTTCCCTTGCGACGCGTTGCTCCTGTAGGAGGCGTTGCTCTTGTGTACGCCGCAACTGCTCGCGTTCCGCAGCCTCGGCCTCGGCCTGTCTCGCGCGATCCCCCTCTGGGTCGGCGGGCGGGCGGGCGTATTGGTCCGCAGCGGCGGGACGACTTCGTTCACTCCTTTGGGCGGCAATGTGCATCGTTTCAATTCGACGCAGGTAGTGGAGTGCCGCCTCCTTTTCGGTCCTGCCTACGTCATCGAAATCCCCACGGGCTATTGCGTCAATGCCAGACTTCTCATTCCGTTCGGCATTCGTCGGAAAAGTGTCGACAAACCGCGCTGGAACCTGGATGCCCAGTTGGGCCAGTTCGCCCGACAAGGCGGCCAGTCTGGCACCCTTCTCGCCGGTTCGCTCTCCATTCAGGAGTTGGGCATACTCGGCCACTTTCGCGAGATTCTCGTTGGTGCCTACGTCTCTGACGACATTCGTAACGTGGAATCTCGTTCCGGCGGCACTCAGCACATTGACAATCGGCGGAAGTCCAGCGGCAAGTCTCTGTTGTCGATCCGGCCTTTCACCAGGATCGTTCGGTGCAACCGGACGCGGACCCGGCCAGGCGTGTACCGAATGCGTGTGCAACAGGACGATCGCCACCGTCGCACATGCCATCCACCCGTTTCGAAAGGCCAGAGATCTCATGGTGTAGAATTCTCACAAAGAGGGAACGGAGTGCTTCAGTCGAGCAGCAGTGGCTGTTCGATCGCGAACGACAAATGCAAACGAACGGGCGGAGGCGGATTGGGTCCGGTCCATCCGGATACGCTGTAGAAATCCACAAGGAGCGTACCGGCAATCACCTGGTCCTGCGGCGTCCAGTCAATCTGCAGGATGGGGTGAGGCGATTGCTCATTGACGATTCGCAGGTTCGGGGCAGCACCGGTCGCCGATCGGTAAACATAGGTCTTGGCACTCGCATTCTGCAGCGAGTCGCCGCTGGAATCGACGACATCGACGATGTCGATTCGAGACTCAGGGAAGGACCAGATTTTCAGTGGAGTCGCGTTCAATTGTCCAATCGACATCCTTGGATCTTTCACCGCGTCGCTGATAAACCTGTCGGAACCGTCTCCGGTCAATGTGAGTTGAATCATGTATTCGGGACTGTCGTCCGAGTCCTTGGCCGCCGGCATCCGAGTCAGATAAGGCTTGTCGACGTCAACGGCAGGGAGCGTGACGCCCGGATCAAATCGTGTGCCCCGAAAACCTCCGACGACTCGGGCGGGATTACCGCGAATTTCTGACAAGAGGGCATCGACCACGGTCTCGCGGACCAGGTCGTTGCCGGGATCCAGCCACTGTTGAACACGCGCATCGATCACTGTGAGTGGCTCCAGCTCACCCGTCAGCATCAATTTGGGGAGCTCTTTCTGGATGAAGGCTGCCCAAACCAATTCCCAGACCGCAACTCCCGCGAGGCCGTCAGGGATCGTGGTCCCGGTGGCGCGCTGATACGCGGACTTAAGCATCCGAATGTTGTGATCATTTTGGAACCATCCAACATGGTCCCGGACGGCATCTCTCCGCATGTCGTACACAAACGTATCGACATTGGCACCAACCACCGCTCCCGCGCCCGGTCGCAGTTTCCGAGTGACCTCGCTGTAGTTGTAAAGTCGCCGCGCGGCCCATTGCGGTATCGATGTCGGGTACATTCGGGAAATGGTCGTGGCCAGTTCGCGCACCTCGCGTGGCGGGTTTTTCAATCGAACAGCGATCTGCTCGGGTATCCCGTCAGCCAGATCGGCACCCAGTTTTTTCACGTCGGGAGACTGCAATGCGTCGATCGGTTCCCAGTCGACAGACCCTTTTTTCCGAATATACGACGCCGCGGCGACTCCCAGATTACAACTCAGCAGATCGGACGGTCCGTAATTGGACAGTTGAAGCACCTGCACGCTGACAAGCCGCGAGGTGAGATTCTGGTTTTTTGGCGGCTCGGAGCCTCTGTTCAGCCTCGAATGCAGTCTCGAACGAATCTTTGTCCAGACGAGTCGATCATCGAAAAAGACGGGACTCAACAGTTCGTCGATCGGGCGCAGGTCGAGCAGTACGGGAACCTCCGTGTGATCGGGAACACTCCAGCCCCCCCCTTGAGACAGGTCGCCTCCCACCGTTCGGATCGACTCGGATTCAGTCTTCGCGCCCCAGCCACGCGATTCGCTCGACTCCTGTGAGTAGCCCCCCGAAGCGCCCATCTTGAAACCCAGAATGCTCCCCTTCGCGTCGGCTTGGAGACTGAACCCGCGGCCAGTCATCTGCTGCTGCTCGTTCTGGTCATAGATCATCTCCTGGTAGGCCATGCCGCCGTAGGCCACCGCGTAGGCGTAGTTTGTTCCGAAAGATGAGATGAGGTTGTCGTATTCCCAATCGGAATCGAGCTCTCCAGCCAGGTACAGGTCGCGCAGTCTCAACACGCGCGACGAAAAATCGGCACTCAGCCGCATCGTTCCCCGATTGAGAACCAAGGCGTGTTTGATTTCGTGCGTCATGCTGACAGTCCGCCCGTGTTCTTCACTCGACATGGCGGCCGACTCCTGCTGGTACTTCGCGTTCACACTGAATTCGGCCCCTCCAAACCCCGCGCTCACTCCGGCATTCGCGGACCAGGCCTGTTTGTGTTCCTCGCTCGAATTGACGACGCTGGCCCGCACCGAACCACTCCCTTCCCGGTCGCTGCGGTAGAACAGACCCAACGGAATGATCTTGTCCACAGCGGTGGTCTGGTATTCCACGCTGCCGTCGGAGGGCCATTCGAAGACATTGTTCGAACAACCGGTCGAAAGCTGGTAATTCCGTGGATCCAGCAGCCCGGCGTGGTACCCGCGAACATTGAACTCCGCGAGGATCGGCCGCTGATTGGAACTGAACGTGGCCCCCCAGGGAAGCTTGTCACGCGGATCCAGAGAATCGTCCACGGGATCCGGCGTCCGATAACGAGTGCTGGAAACCAGCGGCTTTCCCTGTGCGTCTGTTCGTGTCCGAGAAAGTACGAATTCGCCATTGGAGACGAACACCAGGTCGTAGAGAGGAGCGCCGGACGCCGAATTCTTCTCGACGACTTGACGAAACTGATTTCCGCCGGGCGAAACGACTTTGAATCGCAATTCGACGGGCAATTTCGAATTTTCATGATCGTCAATCGCCAGCAGCACGTCTCCCGATACGTCGAACCACAACTTGCAGACAGGAAAACTCGTGTAATTGGCATGGGGGTGGATCGTCCCCGACTGCTGGTCGACCAGTTGCTGCGCGACGCGGATCGCCCGTTGATCGTCAATTGACGCTTCGCTGGAAGGGGTGCGACTGGCAAGTTCTCGAATCCGCGCATCGTCCCGGAACGGGGTCTGCCGATCGACCGGAACGAATCGTCCCAGGCTGACCGCATGCGGCCACATCGCATGCAGGGGGTTCCAGGGGGCAGGAGCCACTTCCGACGACTCGAATTCCACATAGACCGGAGCGAACCCTTCAATACGGCCCTGTCCCACATGGGCCAGGTGTCCGAGCAGTTTTGCCCGGGGGGGAATCGATGACAGAAATGTCGTCGATCCGGGCCGCGCCACATCGCCCGTCACCGGCTTCATCGACTGATTTGTCACCGCCCGTAGGGTGCGAAGGTTCGGATCACAGGTGCCGGCGAATAACGCGATCTGTTCGCCTTCCTCCAATTCAATCGCATCTTGATGGATGACCGTGGCATTGCCGGGGGCTTGTTCCGCAAGAGCGTTCGCCTGGAGGATTTCCGCAAAATGTTCGAGGGCGGAATCCAGCCGTTCGATGCGCCATGATCGCTCTTCGTCCGCCACAACGGCGAGTGGATCTGTGCGGGTGTCTTGCGTGCTGGGGGGGATCAGCGCACTCCGCATTCGACTGACCGCTGCGATCACGTCGTTTCGCGCCTCCTGCGCCGTTCCATTCGACCGGGCGCGCAATTGAGACTCGAGTTCCGAGACTCCCAGTGGCTTCAATTCCAGTTCGGAAACCCGGGCTCGTTTCAGCCATTCGACCAGCCGCCGCAACTCGTGAAGCGTCACGCGTGCTTCGGCCGCCTCGTCCCAGTCATTCACCGCCCGCCGTCGCGCTCCCGATGACGTGTCGGCGGGTAGCCGCACAGTTCCGTTGTGGTACAGGGTCAGAAGCCGGTCGACCGCCTGCCGAAAATTGTCAAACAGTGGCCTCTCGAGAAACTCTTTCTGGCCGACCTTCAATTCCGGCAGATCGGCCGACAACAGTGACAGCGTCCGTTCGAGTCGAGACTCCTGAACTTCTGTCAGATCAACCGGTTCATTCGCCGGCAATATCAGTCGCACCTTGTCCAGTTCGAGGTAACGATTCCAACCGGGCGCGCTGGACGCCGGTACAATCTGATCGACCCCTTTTTGAACGCGTTCGAGTTCAAATGCCAGAAGCTTCCAGAGCATCCGGTTGTACGCGAGCGATTCTGCGGCTCGTCGCTGCAATGTCCACTCGGTAAGCGTCATTTCCCGCGGGAGGGAAGCGGTCGTGAAGGTCGGTTCCAGATCGACGATTTCCGCGGGACCCGCGTTCGAATCGCCTTGAGACCGCCATTCCACCAGCAGACGTTTCAACGTTCCAAATTGCGGAATCAGCCGGGGCACCACATTCGATGTCGTCTTTCCCGCGAGTCTGCCGGTGGACGACTTTCTGCGCAGGACGTAGACCACCTTCTCGATGTCGGTGAACCGGCTGCAGGCCACCAGTTCATCAAAAGCTGGATCAGACATGGGGGGGAATGAGACGGTCGCCAGTCGTGTCACCTCGTCGGCCGACAGAACGCGGTCCCAAAGGCGAACGGCATGAATCTCGCCCGCAAACTGCGAGATCCCATCTTCGAATCCGCCGAGTCGCCATGTGAAATCGCCAGTGGATCCAAACGCCAGCGGAACGACACCCAAAGAGGTGCCATCGACCGAAACTTCGGTCAGGCCACGGCTGGTCGCGATGACAATGTGGTGGAATTCGCCGTCAGCGAGTGGCGCTGGCAGCCAGACAAACTGGACCCCATTGGTGAGCCCCAGCTCTTTGCGATCCGCCCGAAGCATGACGCCAAAACGAATCGCGTCTGCGTTGGCGTTTGACAGAACAGTTTCGATCGAGTTCGCAGGCCCACCGTCGGCCTGCGGGCGATCCGCCGACAGGAACAACTCGACTGTTCCAGAAGTTCCCAGTGGGGGAGCGTCAAAATTCAGCGTCGGGCGACCAGTCAATCGAATCGGCTCGACCAGTTCGCGTGCCATCGCCGGCGAGACGGTCAGTAGAGCGATCAATATCCAAGTGCGTCGCAGCATCGCAAATCGTTCCAGTGGATGATTCGAGTGTGCTAGAAGAGAGTTCGTTGAAAACGAACGCGCCCGCCCTCACTTCCAACCAGTTGAGAACCAGTTGCAGTCGGGTAGCCAGCAGTATTCAGCGAGCTTAACCGTGCGTCCAAACCGCTGTCAAATTGTAATTCGCGCCAGAGTGAAAAATGCGATCTATTTTCGAGGCTGCGCCATCGCATCGTCCGTGGTATTCTCCGTTCAGTTCGCGAGTAGCCAGGTTGCGAACCTTACACGTCGGGAGACGCCCGGGCGGCGTGTAACAGCCGCTTTCGCTCCTGACGGGAGGCCCGTTTCCATTCCGGCGACTGCCGCAGTTCGGCTTCCGTTTTTTTCGGTGGAGGAGATGGGTCGACCGCCGGTCGGGGCGGACCGGTATCCAGCTCGCGAGACGTTCGCTCCGGATTGTCGCCGGCTTCGGGCCAACTGGCGGGTTCGTGACGCGGATGTTCCTGTGTACGGGCGAAAACGGGGGGGTGGGTCGGAGCTGCGCCTTTTGGGATGCGGTAGTCGTTAACCGCTTCCTGACGGGCGCGGCTCGGAGACGGGTTCGGAGACGGGTTCGGGTTCTCGTCCAGACTCGAAACCCGGGGCGTCATGACGGGCATCACAAAAGCCCGGTCCGGCTGCCCTGGAAAGAGGTTGAGCGGGCGGGGATCGTCCCAGCCGGGGATCATCCAGGAGATGCCGTTCTCTCCGATAGAGAACCCGATGGTCGGTGGCTTTCGGCAGACTTTATGGGAAATGAGATCGTAGCGACCGGGGTCGGACGCGTTCTTTGCGATGTGCCAGAGGGAGGCGGCCGACTCGACCAGCATCGAACTCCCATACGCTTTCGCCAGCGTGACATGTGGTGCCGACACTTTCGTCGTCGGAACCTTAAGAGGAGTCACCAGCAGAATCGCCATGTGGCGTTCGCTCGCAAGGCGGTTGAGCTGATCAAGCAGCGTCCGCATCTCCGGCTCCCGCCATTTCGCGACCTGCTGCGGGAGTGCTTCGATCACGAGTAAGGCGATCGAGTCATTCGTCGGCGACGGCACGGACCCCGGCTCGGCGACGGGACCGGCCCCGTTCAGAGCCCATTGGCGTAACAAGGGAAAATCGGCCGGCAGAGCCAGAGACCGTTCGACCGGGTCGCCGTCCGGGCCAGCGGGTTCGACGACTCCGCTGGAAAATTGTACCCGATCCAGCCGGCCACCGGCGTGCAAAACCAGTCGACCGAAGTCCCGCCGGGGATCGCCGCCCGCGGTCACGACAGCCACTCGTGGTCCCGGTTGCGAATTCATCGAATCCGTCGGTTGCGTCCGACAGGGGAACGCGATTCCCAAAGTGACCCGGGCGACAATGTCGGCGACCACTCCCGAAAAATCGCATCCCGAGGGGGTTCCCAGAACGGTGACTTTCCCCCGAGGGAGCCACCCGTACCAGATCCAGTCGGGTTCGAGTACGGACTTTTCGTCGAGATTCCAGTTGCGTATGTACGGTTGTTGATCCGACTGTGGTGTTGGTTCGGAAGCCAGATCGTGCCGTTCTTCGGGACCAGTCGGGTCCTGAAGTGGCGGGGGAATCGCCGGTGATTTCATGGGACACCTCGCTCAAAGTCAGGTTGAACTGCGCTGTGTGTGCCTATATGTTCCAGTATACGCGTGTATTTTTACGGATTCAAGAGAACAGTGAACGGTTTTTCATTTTTTGGCTGTTTGGGGTGGGGGAGAGGGTACGAAACGGCGAAGAGGGCCAGCCCGGGAGTAAATGTCGCGACGACGCTCCGCGGCGTCGCGCCCGACGGCGCAGCCCGCGACCAGGTCGGTAAGCGTTACCCGTTGTTCGACTTCACCGTCGCGCGAGCACCCGTTTCCGATACGACGTTTCAATCTGTCTCCCCTCGACACTGCCGACGGTCGTCCAGAACGCGGCGTCGTAGGAACGCCGTCCGCCACATGTCGCGACGACGCAGCCGGCGGTTGGGTCGGTAGACAGAAGATCACAAAGTGACCGGCCCCATTTTCGGTTCCGATCCAACGTCGGATCGCCGACCGTTCCGCGCCTTCGGGTTGTCGTCGCCTCGCGACTTCCGGGGCCGAAGCGGTGGACAGGGGTGTTTACCCCCCCGTTCGCGACGGTCGGCGCGTCTTGCGGGAGTTGCGTCCCATCGTCACACGCGCGTCAGCCTCGCGCCCACACGCTCAAAAATTCAAACACCAGGTTCGCCGCCAGAATCGAGGTGATCTGCGACGGGTCGAACGGGGGGGAGACCTCGACCAGATCGCAGCCGACCATGTTGAGTCCCTTCAATCCACGCACTAGATGCAGCATCTGCCAACTCGTCAGCCCCCCGACCTCGGGAGTCCCGGTCCCGGGAGCGAACGCCGGGTCGACGGCGTCGATGTCGAGCGTGACGTACATTGGCCGACGACCAACCTGTTCATGGATCTCCGAAAGAACCCCCTCGACTCCCAAGTCCATCATCGCGTCGAGAGTGATCATCCGCGCCTCCAGGCTCTGGGCATCAAGGTAATCCTGCGGACCCGCCGTCGGACCGCGGATGCCGATTTGCAGATACGCCGACGTGTCAATCAAGCCTTCCTCGATCGCCCGGCGGAAGGGGGTTCCATGGCTGTATTTCTGACCGGGGAACTCTTCGTCCCACGTGTCGGGATGCGCGTCGAAATGTACGACGGCGACCGGGCCGAACTGTCTCGCGTGTGCCCGAAGCGCGGGGAGAGACAGCGAGTGGTCTCCCCCCAGCGTCACCACCCGACAACCCGCCGACAGACATTCGGTCAACTTGCGATCGACCGCGCGATGCGTCGCCTGAATGTCCACCGGCACGACGTCGACATCCCCCACATCGACGATCTTCAACGCCTCAAACGGATTCACCCGCAGCGAGTTGTTGTAGCCCCACAACAGCAGCGACTGTTCCCGGATCGCGCGCGGTCCAAACCGGGTGCCGCTGCGATAGGTGGTCCCCCCATCAAACGGCACCCCCACAATCGCGACATCCGCCCCCCGGGGATCGGGCTGATACGGTCGCCGACCGAACGTGGCGATTCCCTGGTACGGCTGAGCGACGAACGGCGAGTTCGATTCCGACACGCGACTACTCCAGATAGGTTGTGCCATTGATGGCCGCTTCGTAGGCCGCCGCCAGCGCCTCGCTTTGTGCCGGGTCGAGCTTGCCTTCGGTCACGCGGGCCGCGATCTGTCGGCGGAATCCCTCCCAGACCTGTTTCTGATCGTACCGGGCAAATCCCAGCATCTCACCCAGTCGACTTCCGGGAATGATCTTCGCGACGTGCGTGCGTCCATCCGGGCCGACCACGACCTGGGCCTCGTTCGGAATCCCAAACAGGTTGTGAAAACTCCCCATCACTTCCTGGTACGCCCCGACCAGAAACAGGCCGAGGTAGTATGGCTGTCCTTTGAATTCGTGCATCTCCAACACCTGCTTCACCGACTTGACGTCGACGAAGCGATCGATGCAGCCATCGGAATCACACGTCACGTCGACCAGTGTCGCGACGGTGTCGGGGGCTTCGTTCAGCCGATGCAACGGCATGATCGGGAACAACTGTTTGATCGCCCACGAATCGGGAGCCGAGCGAAACAGCGAGAAATTGCAGAGGTACTTGGACGCGAGATTCTTCTGCAGGTCGGCGAATTCATGTTCGTGGATTCCCGCCCGCATCGCCAGCTCCGACGCCCGGGCGCAAATCTCCCAGAACAGCACCTCACCCTTGGCGCGATCTTCCAGCGACACCAGCCCCAGATTGAATTGCGAGTGCAGTTCGTCTTTGTCATCCAGCGCGTCGTGATACGCTTCGCGGAAGTTCTTCGCGTTGATTCCATCGAGAACCTGCTTCATCTCGAAGATCACTTCGGGATCATCGTCGTCCAACACGACTGTGGGACGATCGTTGGCGAAGGTTTCGATTTCGTCACGAATCGACATCACCAGCAGCGAGTGGTACGCCGTCATCACCCGGCCGCTCTCGGTCACCAGGTGCGGATGCGGCACCTGTTCGTCATCGCACACCGACTTGATCGTATAGACGACGTTGTTGGCGAATTCTTCGATCGAATAGTTGATCGAACCTTCGAACGTGCTGCGCGAGCCGTCGTAGTCGACGCCCAGACCGCCGCCGATGTCGAGGTACTCAACCCCCAGGTTCATCTGCCGGATCTTCGCATAGACCCGCGCCGCCTCACGCATCGCGTTTTTGATTCGGCGGATGTCGGTCACCTGCGAACCGATGTGGAAGTGCAGCAGTTTGAGGCCGCTTTCGAGTCCATGACTCTTGAGCAGCCGAATGCACTCGAGAATCTCGGACGTGGTGAGTCCAAACTTCGCCGCCTCGCCACCGGAACTCGACCACTTGCCCGAGCCTTTGGAATACAGCTTGGCTCGCAATCCGATCCAGGGGACCACGCCGGCCGCCTGGGCGCAGCGGATGATCAGCTTGAGTTCCGTCAGCTTCTCGACCACCAGCACCACACGCTTGCCAACGCGGACTCCCATCAGCGCCAGATTGACGAACGCCTCATCTTTGAATCCGTTGCAGACCAGCAGCGAGCCGGCGGGCTGGTCGAGTGACAGGGCGGCGTACAGTTCGGGTTTCGAACCGCACTCCACCCCCACGCTTTCCCCCACCCCTTCCTTCAGAAACTCTTCGACCACTTCCCGCCTCGGGTTCACCTTCATGGGAAACACGGGGAAGTGTTCTCCCTTGAACCCCGCCTCTTTTGACGCGGTTTCGTACGCGAGACAGAGCCGCTTCAGTTGCGTTCCGAGAATCTGCGGGAATCGCAACAGGATCGGCGTCGAGAGCTTCTTCTCACTGACGAGCTGCTCGACCAGTTCGTAAACGTCGGCCCCCGGACCGGCGGACCGCCGGGGGTGGACCATCAGGTGTCCCTTGACGTTGATCGAGAAATACCCCGCCCCCCAGTTCTCGATCCCGTAGGTCTGCCCGACCTCTTCTATGTCTTGGCGCATCGATTGTTGGTTCCCTGAATTAGATGTCGAGGTCTTCCACGTGGTTCGCTTCGCTCATGATCAGCTCATAGCGCAACGCCGGGTCTTTTCCCAGCAACTGATCAAACGTCTTGTCCGCTTCGAGCTGCGCTTCAATGTCGACCCGCAGTAGAATTCGCGAATCGGGATGCAGCGTCGTCTCGGCCAGAAACTGGAACGGCATTTCGCCCAGTCCCTTAAATCGGCTGATCTCGGGATTACGGTTCGCGGGGAGCGACGCCAGAAACGCCTCTTTGTCGGCGTCGGTGAGGGCGTAGTGAATCTCCTTCCCCACGGCGATGCGATACAACGGAGGCTGTGCCAAAAAGACGTGCCCCGCGCGAATCAGCTCTCGCATGTGGCGAAAGAAGAATCCCAGCAACAGGGTCATGATGTGATTGCCGTCGCTGTCGGCATCCATCAGCAGAATGATCTTGTGGTACCGCAGATTCCGAAGCTCGAACCGTTCCCCCACACCCGTTCCCAGCGTTTCAACCAGATCTTTCAGCTCCTGGTTGAGCAATGCTTTTGAGGTCGCCATGGATTCGGTGTTGAGGATCTTGCCCCGCAGCGGCAAAACCGCCTGAATCCGGCTGTCGCGCCCCTGCACCGCGCTGCCGCCGGCGGAGTCTCCCTCGACTATGAAGATCTCGGATTCTTCGGGCTTGGTACTGCGACAGTCGACCAGTTTCCCCGGGAGTGTGCTGCGGCGGGTGGTTGGCCCTTTGCGACGGACATCCTGAGCGGCGTCGCGGCTGGCCATGCGGGCCCGGGCGGCGAGGACGATCCGTCCGATGATCGCGTCGGCGAGCGACGGATTGTTGTTGAACCAGTTCTCCATCGCCGGCCGGACGATGCTGTCGACCTGCGCGGTGATCTCGGGATTGTTGAGCCGTTCTTTCGTCTGCCCCTGAAACATCGGCTCAGCGACGAAGACCGAGAGGATTGCCACGACCCCTTCGCGGATATCCTCGGCGGTCAGTTGAATTCCCTTGGGAACTTTTTCGTGGATTTCCAGGTAGTTCTTCACCGCTTTCACAACCGCCCCGCGCAGCCCCGCTTCATGGGTGCCCCCCGCGTGGGTGCGAATGCCGTTGGCGTAACTGCGAATCTCCTCGTCGGTCGATTCACTCCATCGCAGCACGACCTCGATCTTGGCCGCCGCCTCTTCGCGCGAAGCGACAAAGACCTGATCGGTGACCGGTTTCTTCCCCCCCTCGTTCGTCAGCTTGTTGAGATAGCCCACCAGCCCGTCGGGGTGAGAGTATTCAACGGTTTCTTTTTTCACGTCGTCGGTGAAGACGATGGTGAGGCCACCATGAACGTAGGAAATGTCTTCGAGCCGTTCGCGGATGACGCCGGTGTCAAAAGTGGTTTTGCGAAAGATCGCTTCGTCGGGACGGAAGAAGATGGTGGTACCGCGACCGCGGAACGGCTTGACCTTTTGCAGTGTGCCGACGGGCTTTCCCTGGCGGAATTTCTGAAACCACTCGAAGCCGTCACGATGGACGGTGGCGGTCATTTCCGAAGAGAGGGCGTTGACGACGGAGGAACCGACACCGTGCAGCCCCCCCGAGCGGGCGTAATTCTTGTTGGAGAACTTTCCGCCGGAGTGCAGCGTGGTGAGAATGACCTCCAGCGCCGGCTTTTTGAGGCGGGGGTGCATGTCGACGGGGATGCCGCGTCCGTTGTCGGAGATCGTCGCCGAACAGCCGTCTTTGTGCAGGGTGACCAGAATGCGATCGCATTCGCCGGCGAGGTATTCGTCAACGGAGTTGTCGAGGATTTCCCAGAGCAAATGGTGCAGACCGCGGGCGTCGACGCCGCCGATGTACATGGAGGGGCGTTTGCGGACCGGTTCCAGTCCCTCCAGCACCTCAATGTCTTTGGCGGTGTAATCGGATTTCGTCGCGGTACTCATCGAACCATCCTGAATCGGCAGACTTCCTTGAACGCGTCACCCCACGCATCCCCGGGGCCGCTTGACGGTATGGCGGGGACGCCGTGCGGTCAAGGGGGCGGTTACCGGCGGGGATACGTTCTTATTCAATCGATCAACACGCGCCAGACGTGTCGGCCGTGCGAACGTCAACGGGTAACGACTGGTGACCAACGTGACGCTTTCTGTCCGAAGCTGGGGGGGACAGAGTCCCCCCCAGGATTCGCCCAACGGCCTGGTTCCCTGTGCGGACATCGCGTGGATTATTCTCCGCACGGCGTCAATTCAAACGATTCGCGTCCCAAGACCCCATCCGGCTCGCCCGGATGGTGAATGAGATCCTCGCTCTGTCAGACAAGATCGGCGTCAAACGAAACCCGTCCGGATCGCAAAGCGGTTGGTCGACAATCGTCGCACGGGACTGCGGAACGCATTCATGTCTCGCAACAAGCACGACATCGCCGGTGGCACCCGTTGACTTGGTTGCCGACGTCGTTTGTGGCAGACAGAGCGCAGATCTGATTCACCTGCCCCGCAAGGGGGCAGAGCGCGAAATGTCTCAATTGGTGCCGCGCTCGGTGTGAATTCCACACGACAGACTCCTACCGCTTGCGCGGCTTCGATGACGCCTGTTCCAGCCACTTTTGGATCTGTTCGAGTTCGCCGGTCCACTTTCGGCCAAGCCGCCTTGCGCAGAACGCTTCGAACAAGAGGTCAATCGTTTCACTGAGTCGGCGGATACTGGCGATCCGTTCTTCGAGCGCGTTACGCCCCCGATCCCGTTCGCCCGACTCGATCGCAGCCCCGCTGACTGACAGCGTTTCGACCTGCAGGGAGAGTTCATATGTCTCTCCATCCCGCACGAGAGTCATGCCCACCCTGCGAGGGAGTTTCCCGCTGCGCACCGCCTGAAACGCCTCGGGAAGTTGCGCGGGGGCTTCGGCGGAGATTGTCTCTTTACCCGTCTCACCCCGCGGGCATTGCAACGACAGCGTTTTGACCAGCATTCCGGTGACGGTGGTTCCGTCGGGCAGCTCGATGCTGTCGGCTTGAGTCTCGAGCCACCACCAGAGCCACAGCAGCCACTCGTTCCCGAGGTAGTCCGCGCATTCCGGACGTTCGCTCAGCCAGTCGAGTTGCTCGGTCGCGCCGTCGGGGCTGAATTGACTCGGAGCGAGTTTCTCAAACGCTTTGGTCCAATCCTTTGTCTCGGCGAGTTGCTCGGCGAGTGTTCCCGCGGAGACGCGGGTGAGACTGAGGTCGAACGCCGACTCGAAGAGCGCCCGCAGGTGTTCCTGGACGGCGGGGCTGGAACTGCCGCAATAGACGGTCTTCTCGGCGACATCCCACAAAAACGGAATCTGCTGCATCCGTTTGAACTTGCCCGAGCGGAGTTCCTCATCGCAACGGGCCTGCACCGCCTCTTTGGCTTCCTGGCGCATGGCGCGGGTGACGCGGCCGTTGGGACTCTCGGCGGCGAGGACGGCAAGTTCCATTTCGAGCCACGCCTTGCGGAGCGGACCGGGAACCTTGCTGACGTCGATCCGGATGGCGGCGTGCAGCGCCTCTCCCACGACGTTCTTTTCGAGGTCGAAGTTGAGATCGAACAGGTGCTTGCCCGCGAGAAATCCGACGGCGGGTGCCTCGGCGGAAACCGACTCACTCTCGCCAATGGCGTATTTTTCGAGCAGCTTGATGTGTTGTTCCCCCAGTTGCCGGGGGGAGGTTCCTTGAACCTGAAGACGATCGAACGTGACGCGGCCGGAGAGGAAGCCCATGGAATGACCAAAGGGTGAAAGTGAAATGATTCGACGGAGAAGCTTGGCAACACGTGCCGAGTCGTCGGGCGCAATCCAGAATTCGGCTTTTTCGACTATTGAGAAGCCACAGCGTCAGGAGATCGCATTTCCTGGGTGCTTGAGGAAACCAGTTCCGTTTCGGCCTTGTCCTTAACGCGCGCGATGAGTGATTCAATGACGGCAATTGTCAAATCTGACCCAAAGATACCGGTCAAACACTTAACGAATTCGGCTTGATTCGGAGTTTGGAGGGACGGAACCACTTTTTCACGCAAACGGACGTGATCGCGGTTGAGTGCAAACGAAAAAACTTTGCATGGATACGGATTTAAGGATGAATGTTCCACCGTCAAAATGGCGGCTTTCTGGTCGAGCGACGTCGCTTCCAGGATGAATTTGAGTGTCACGACCCCGTCGCACTCGTCGGTGACAACCTCGGCATCAAGCACGCCCCCAGTTCGCTGTTTTAAAAAGAGCTTCTGGGAGTTCAGAATCGCGCGTGGCGACTTCACAGCCTTGAAGTCGACTTTCGCCGGCCATAGGTCTTCGAACGGTAAATCCATCGTAGTCCTCTCGTGTGCGCAGACAGCCTGAAATCACAAAGTAATAGTGAACGCCAATGGCAAATGGTCAGATCCGACCTTGCGGTCCGGCCTGCCGTTCGAGTTGAGGAGAGTTCTATCTCCAATAGCGACGATCACCTCGATTCGGCTGCTGAAACTGGAACTTAACGACGAACGCACTAGGACTTGGTCAAATGTGTTCCAAAAATACTCGATTTCGCCAGCACGCGAGGAATAGTAGGTTCCTGGCGGGCCGGCGGACCGATCTCCAAATTGGGACCACATCGGGTTGTAGAAAAAATCGAACTGTTGTCGGGAAATCGTACGCGATCTGCGATCCGCAATATCTCTAGACATGACCGAGTGAAAACCACGCGCCGCGACCATTCCCGGCTCGAATGGGTTCATGTTGAAATCGCCGCAAAGTACGGTTCTGTTGCAAGCCTGCTCAGATTCAACCCGCCGAATATCTCTTGCGACCTGAGTTGCGAAGAGCAACTGTTCAGACGAATCGCGATGGAGCTTGCTTGGAAGGTGTACGGCTCCCAATAGAATCGACTCGTCCTTCATTGTAACTCGATACATCGACAAGTGAAACGACAGTTCTTCGTAAATTGGCACGACCTGAACCGAATCGGATCTCGCGTAGGTATGAATTCGAGTGCCAACCCGAGGCACCAATTCATACCGCCGCATTGTCCGCTTTGAGAGCGATTCCATCAGCGAGACCTGACTTTCCTCGCCCTCTGCCAGGATCACCACATCAATGTCGCGTTCGCAAACCAATTCAGAAACGAGTTCCGCGCGGGGCAGTTTTCCGAGATTCCAAAACAGGAAATTCGCCGACGCCACGACTCAGTCCCCCCCTTGATTCCTTGAATCACCATTCGGCGAGTACCTCCTCGACTACACCAACCCCGCCAATTTCCCCGTGCTGTCTCCCATCTGATCCCGATGCACTCCCATCCGTTCCAGAAGTGACAGGAACAGGTTGTTCAGCGGGGTGCCGTTCGGGTACTTGATGTGGCGGCCGGGTTGCAGCGTGCCGCCCCCCTTGCCCGCCAGCAGGATCGGCAAGTTGTCGTGGTTGTGGGCGTTCCCGTCGCCAATCCCCGAACCATACACGATCTGACAGTTGTCGAGCATCGTTCCCTCCCCTTCGGGAATCGACTTCAACTTCTTCAGCAGGTACGCCAATTGCTCCATGTGGAATTTGTTGATCTTCTTGATCTTCTCGTGCTTCGCCGAGTCGTTGCCGTGGTGCGACAGGTCGTGATGCCCTTCCGGCACGTCAATAAAGGCGTAGCTCTTGTTGCTCCCTTCATTGGCGATCACAAACGTTCCGACACGGGTGACGTCGGTTTGGAACGCCAGCGCCAAAAGGTCTCCCATCAGCCGGATGTGTTCCCCGTTGTTCGAAGGAATGCTGGCCGGCACCGCCAGCCCCTTCGTCGCGTCGAGGTCGGTCGGCTTGCCGGCGGCGGCGATCCGCAGTTCCAGTTCGCGCACCGCTCCCAGGTACTCATCCAGTTTGCGCTGGTCGCTGATCCCCAACCGCCCACGCAACCGCTGCGCGTCGTCGCGCACGAAGTCCAGCACGCTCTTTTCCGTCCGCTCACGCCGAGCCCGCGCCTCGGCGGACTCCCCTGGTCGACCGTTCGAAAACAGCCGGTCAAACACTTGCTTAGGGTTGTTCTCCTTCACCAACGGTTGCGTTTCCGACTTCCACGCGACGTTCGACGAATACGCGCAGCTATATCCTGAATCGCAATTCCCGCTCTGCGCACCAGCGTCGCAGCCGAGTTCCAACGACGGGAACCGGGTGAATCGCCCGACATAGTCGGCGGCAATTTGGTCGGCCGAGACGCCAACCCGAATGTCGGCCCCGTGTGTCTTCCTGGCCTGACACCCGGTGAGGAACGACGCCAGAGCACGGGCATGGTCGCCGGGACCATCGCCATTCGCGTTCGCCCGGAACTGTGTCAGTCCCGTCAGCACGCTGAAATCCTGCCGAAGCTCGGCCAACGGCTCCAGGGTCACCGGCAGCGCGAAGTCGGCACCTTCTGTCTCCGGTGTCCAGGCCTGCATATGCACGCCGTTCGGGACGTACAAAAACGCCATTCGCAAGGGGGCTTTGCCAGCAGCCTGGGGTGCCGCCTGGGCCATCGCCGGCAGCATCCGGTCCAGCAATGGCAGCGCCAGTGCGGTTCCCAAACCTTTGAGGGCGGTTCGACGGTTGATCTCGAATGACTTGCTCATGGCTCGTCTCCGCGCTTCCCGCGTCGCTTCTGGAACGGGTCGCTGTTCACGATTTCTAAAACCAGTGCCGAGAACGTGTCGTGGTTCGCTTCGACGTTGCGGGCCAGAACATTGACGGCACACTCATCATAATACTCCAGCCCCCGACCCAGAGCATAGGTCAGCAGCTTCTCCGCAAGGCATCTTCGGAAGTCCGACTGCTTGCTCTTGAAGATCAATCGTAGGCCGGCCGGGGATTGAAACGACTCCCCCCCCGGCAACGTCCCCGACGAATCGATCGCAAATTCCCCATCCTTGTCGCGCCAGCCCCCGACCGCGTCGTAGTTCTCCAGCCCGAAACCCAAGACGTCCATCTGGTTATGGCAAACCGCGCAGGACGGATTCGCGCGGTGCTGCTCCATCCGCTGACGCAACGAGCCGGTCAGCACCACCTCTTTCGCCTCGTTCAACTCGGGAACACCGGGAGGAGGGGGCGGGGGCGGGGTGTTGAAGATGTTTTCCAGAATCCACTTGCCCCGTTTCACCGGTGAGGTGCGGGTCGGATTGGAAGTGACGGTCAGAATGCTCCCATGCCCCAGCAATCCCCCGCGCTGCTCATTTGTCAGCGTCACTTTGCGGAATTCCGAGCCCTCGACATCCGGAATGCCGTAATGCTTGGCGAGACGGTCGTTGAGGAACGAATACTGTCCGTCCAGCAAATCGAAAATGCTCCGGTCCTCGCGGACGATCGAATCGAAAAAGAGCCGGGTTTCGACTTCCATGTCGGACCGCAAAGCGTCGGTGAATCCGGGAAACCGCTGCTTGTCGGGGTTGATCGACCGCAACAGCCTCAGATTCAGCCACTGCGTGGCGAAGTTGTCGACCAGTGCCGACGATTTCGGATCCTTCAACATCCGCTTTACCTGTGCCGCCAGGTTTCCGTCTTTCCGCAGCGTTCCCTCGGCGGCCAGTTTGAAGAGTTCGTCGTCGGGCAGGCTGCTCCACAGAAAATAGGACAGTCGGGTCGCCAGCTCCCAATCGTTGATCGTACGAATCGCCAGTGGATTCAGCGGGTCGGCATCGATTTCAACCCGGAACAGAAACTCAGGAGAAACCAGCACCGCCTGCATCGCCAGTTGCAGACCCCGTTCAAAACTCTCTCCATTGCCGACCACGCCAGCGACCAGTTGCGTCAACCGCGACAGCTCGCCATCTTCCGCCGGCCGACGGAACGCTCGGGTGACGAAGGGTTTTAGATTCGTGCGGCAACAGTCGGCGAGCTGCTCGGGCTTCTCGGGACGACAGGTGACCAGTCGGCGATGCGAGACCGGCAAATCCGCCGGCAGGACATTGAGCGGACCGAACACCACCAGCCGATCGACCGTCAGATTGCGGTCCCGGTTTTTCGGGTCGGGGTCTTTGGGATTGTAGAAGTCATTGATAAACCGGGCGGCGAAGGTGTGTTCCCCTGGTTCCAGTCGCAGCGTCACGTCGTAGTCGGCGGCTTTCCCCCCCTCGGCCTCGACCGACACGGTCTGCACTTCGGTCCCGTCGACCTTCAGCATCATCTTCGCTTTTTCGTCCCCCGCCTGGTCGGCCCACGCCTGGGATCGCAGCCGATATTCGCCCGCCGCCGTCACCTGAAACTTCACCGTCGCTTCCGAAACCGAAGCCAGCGTTCGCCCCTTTTCACTCTTCAACGGCTCGCGCTCAGCATCGGGGGCGATGATCGCCAGTTCCGAAATCCGCTCGGCCGCCGTCAGGTATTTTTCAAACAGAATCGGCGGCAACGACAGCACATCGCCGATATTGTCGAATCCGTAGCCCACGTCGTCCGAAGGAAAATCGTCCGCCGGCCGAAACTCCACCCCGACCAAATCCCGAATCGTGTTGTTGTACTCGGCTTTGTTCAACCGCCGAATGGTGACCCGACCCGGATCGATCCCGGGGGAACAATCGACCTTCAGAACCCGCTGTTCCAGCCAGTTGAGAACCGCGGTCCGCTCGGCGTCAGTTGGCTGCGGATCTTCAGGCGGCATTGTGCCGGCATCGAGAACGGCTCGCACCCGATCTGCGACCTGGCGATATCGGCGGACGGCTGCCTCCGTTTCGTATTTGTCAAACTGCAAGCCCCCCTTGGCTTTATCCCCCGAGTGGCAGGCGAGGCAATACTTCGCGAAGAACGGCTTCACTTCGGTCTCGTAGTCGGCGATCTTCTGATCGGCCGGCCGAGGTTCGAGTTTGTCGTCCGCGACACACAAGTCGCTCCACTGTCCCACGAACAGACACGCGGCAAGCAACGGGATGGAGGTCCAAAGGCGCATGGCAGGGAGTGGGGTGGAAGGAACCGAACTCCCGCCCAACGCGTGGCGGAAGTTTTTGTGTGCAGGTTTCAGGAGGGCGCACGCAGGCGATGCCGGCGCGCCAACCCTGGGTGGGCGAGAACCGTGGGGGTGACTAGAGACTAGGTTACGCCGACAGTGGACGAATGTCAACAAAAAAGATCACGGCTTCACAATCGTTCCATCTTTTCGCCGCAAAGTCCCCCACCGCATGTCGAACGGCGGATCATCCTGAATCGGGAACTTCGCCGCCAGTTTTTCGTCAAAGTCGATCCCAAACCCGGGCTTGTCCGTCGCGAAGTAGTAACCGTCTTTGAGTTCCGGGCAGCCGGGGAAGACATCCTGCTCGGCTTGATTGAACAGCTTCGCCTCCTGGATCCCGAAGTTGGGGGTTGCCAGGTCGAGATGCACGTTGCAGGCATGCCCCACGGGCGAAACGTCTCCCGGCCCATGCCAGGCGGTCCGGACCGAAAAGAACTCGCATAGGGCGGCGACTTTCTTCGCCATTGTCAGCCCGCCGACTTGCGACACGTGAATCCGGATGAAATCAATCAGCCGGCCCGACACGAGGTCGACCCATTCGTTCGGATTGTTGAACAGCTCGCCCATCGCGAGAGGGGTACTCGTTTGGGGCCGAAGTGTCTTGAAATAGCCGACATCTTCGGGAGAGAACGGATCCTCCATGAAGTAGGGGCGGAACTTCTCGACGTCTTTGACGAGTTGAATCGCCAGAATGGGGGGAACCCGTTCGTGAATATCGTGCAGAAGTTCGACCTCGTCACCGATTTTTTCGCGAATGTGCGCGAACAGTTTGGGAACGAGACGCACGTAGGGGGCGGGCTCCCACGTATCCACGCGTCGATTGAGAGGAATGTCGTCTTGGGCCTGCGGTCCCCCGGTCGCCCCCCCTTTGGAACCGCCGGCTCCGTAGGTGGAAAGCCCGGGGACTTCACACTGAATGCGAACGTGGCGGTACCCCTCGGCCAGGAATTTGCGAACCTGGTCTTCGACATCCTGAAACGTCTTGCCGGCGGCGTGGCGATAGGTGTCGACCGCTTCTCGACACTTTCCCCCCAGCAACTGATACACCGGCAAACCGGCCCGTTTTCCCAGAATATCCCACAGCGCCATGTCGACGCCCGACAGCGCATTCCCCAGCACCGGGCCATTGCGCCAGTACGAACTGACAAAGACCGACTGCCAGGTGTCTTCGATCCGCGTGACATCTTTGCCAATGAGGAACGGCTTGAGAAAAGTATTGACCGCCGTCTCAACCGCGCGGGCCCGCTGGGTGAACGTCGCGCACCCCAACCCATAGAGGCCCGGTTCGTTGGTGAGAACCTTCACCACGACAAGTCGAATGTTGGCGGGTGCGGTGAGAAACGTCTGGACGTCGGTGATTCGGAGAGGCGGAGTGCCCCGCGAGGCCTTTTCGGCGATCGTGTCGGGTCGGCCGTCGGCGCCAAAAGCGGCTTCGGTGAAAGCGGTCATGGCGGCGGCTCCTGTTCCCAAGGCGGCGGATTTCAACCAGTGGCGACGATCCATGAGCGACTCCGAGTTGAGCGAAGCGGGCCGGGTCGGCGAAACGCGGACGCGACGCGGTCCGCTGGAAGTTTGGCGCGGCCGCCCGGTGCGGGTGGGATTCTATGTTGTCCCCCGAGGGGATTGCGACAGACTCGCAACGACGTCCTGGTGACCGCTTGTGAGTCCCCCGACCATTGACGATGATATTCCGCCGTCACGAACACGATCCCCGCCGGTGGTCGTGGTTCGCATTTCCACCCGGGTCGAGATCGCGATGGGACGCATGCCCTCTGAACCGACTCCCAGCGTCGCTCAACTTCTCGAACAGGCTCGGAACGGAGACACCGACGCCCGCAATCGCCTGTTTGAAATGTGCCGCAGCTACGTCGCGATCTCGGCCAAAGCCGAAATGGCGAGCTGGCTGCAAGCCAAAGTCGACGCTTCCGATCTGGTCCAGCAGACCCTGCTGGAGGCGCACCGGGGACTCGACAATTTTCGCGGTCAGACCGAAGCCGAATGGCTGGGGTGGCTCCGGAAAATCGTGGCACACAACGCGGCGGACTTCGTTCGCCGATTTCACGGCGTGGAAAAACGGAAGGCGAGCCGCGAGGTGCCGTTGCAGCCCGGCGACGATTCCGAAATGGGACTGCAACTGTCGGACGGGGGAGATTCTCCCAGCAAAATCCTGATTCAAAAAGAATCTGAGTTACAAATCGCCGACGCGATCGCCCAACTCTCAGAGGATTACCAGCAGGTGATCCTGTTGCGGAACATGCGTCGACTGCCGTTTGATGAGGTCGCCCGGGAAATGGGACGCTCGCGGCCGGCGACGCAGATGTTGTGGATGCGTGCTGTGAAAAAGCTTCAGGAACTTCTCCCTTCCACCGAAATCACCGTCACGCGCGACCCGCCGTGACCCCCGGCACCAATGGACGAAGACGACCGTCTCTTTGAATTGCTGGAGGGTTACCTGTGCGCGTTGCAGGCGGGGAACGTCGCGGAGTGCGCCCGCCTGCGATCGCTTGAACCGGGGATCGCGAAATTCGCGAAATCGTTCGAGGCCCTCGATTCCTTCCTGCCGGCGGCCCCCGTCACGCTGTCGACTCCCGCCCCGCAAACCGACGGTGGAACCCCGGCCAGTACTTTGCCGTTGGCGACACCCGCGGCGCAGTTCGGACGGAATCCCTCTCCAGTGCCCCAGACGCTGGGGGAATACCAACTGCTCGAAGATGTGTTACGGTCGGCGTGGTCCACGACGTGGCGGGCACGTATCGTCGCTTCCGGCCGATCGGTCGCCATCACCTTTCTCTCACCGCGCCGCCGATTGGCCGAAGGTGTCATCGAGCGGTTACGCAACGTGGCGGCATTTCGACCGCGCGGGGTGGATGGGGGGTTGATCGCGGTGATCGGTTCGGGAATGGCGAATGGCTTGCAGTTCCTGGTACTCGACAATGTGGCGGGGACACCGCTGTCCGAACGAATCACCACTGTCGGTTCCGATCCGGTTCAGGTCGCCCGCATCGTCGCCAGTTTGGCCCGCGATGTGGAGGCGATTCAGTCCGCGAAATTGACCGTCGATCGCGTCGACGCGGAACAGATTCTGATCGATAACGGAGGCCGGGTTTTCCTGACCGACTATTGGTGCAATCTTTCGGAGTCCAGCGCTCTCCCTGGCAACGCGAGCGCGACTCGCTCCGCAGAACCTGCGATCCGCGCGATGGGAGATCTTCTTGCGGGTCTGCTGCGCCTCCCGGCTCAATACCGCTCGACGTCCGCCGCCACCGTGATTGACGACGAGTCGCGCGACGACGTTCCACCCGACTCCTCCTGTCAACCGCTGGCAACGATCTGTCGACAATGTGTCCGTCCCGCCGCGGGCCGTGCGTATCACACGGTCAGTGAGGTCGCGGCGGATCTGGAGCGTTACCTGCGGGGCGAGCCGATTCTGGCCGCCCCACCCACCTGGCGGGAACGCTGTGGTTGGTGGCTGGTCGAAGAACCGACGCTGGGCCCCCGCGTGGTCACCGTGTTTCTCGCCATCACGATTGTGCAGTCGCGACATTTATTAGCGCATCAGCCATGGTCGCATCATGCCGAGATCAAGCTGATCTTACTGCTGTGGGGGATTCTGTCGTTCGGGTTTCGCTGGCTGGCGGTTCGGCGTGCGACGCGCGCGCTGGGCCGAATCGTCTGGGCGCTCACCGACGTTGTGTTTGTATCGACCTGTCTGGCGCTCACCGAACCGGAGATGGGATCGCTATTGATTGTCTATCCCTTGCTGCAAGCGTTGACTTCGCTCTGGCGCTGCGGACCACTGATGACCTTGACCACGTTCGCGTCGCTGGCGGGGTACGCGACTGTCCTGTGGTTTCGGAAGGAGCCACAACCTCAGCCTCACTACCACGTCCTGGCCATGGCCGCGATCGCGCTGACGGGGCTGTTTCTGAAACCGCAGCGCTCTCGGCACGAAATGTTCGTTCCCGGCGAGAGGTCGAAGCGTGATTCAGATCTTCGTCAAACAGGGTGACAGTTGGGCGATTGTCTATCGACTGGCTCAATTCGAATGCGGCGAAGAGGCAAAGCCCGGCGGGGGTTTTTGTGGCGAATCGCGACCATTTTATGGCGGCGTCGTCGCGATGCTGCGGCACGCACAGTTGCAGGGAGTTCGTCAGCACCGCGCACGCCCAGACCGTGTCCCCCGAGCTGGCGCGTCGCCCGTGCAATCGACTCCCTGAGGGCTTGCCTCTTCGCCGCGTCGAACCACATATCCACCACGGTGAGAATCTCCGAATCGGGGCGAGTCCTCTTGGCTCAATTGGCCGCCGAAACCAATCTGAGCCCTGATTGATGATTCCTGGAAGTTCCGCAGCCCGTGGCGAAATCTGGCTGGCTGATTTGAATCCAGTTTGCGGCCATAAGCAAGCTGGCCGACGACCGGTCCCGGTGGTTTCCGTCGACCCGTTCAATCGCAGCAAAGCCGATCTTGTGGTTGTCGTGCCGGTCACGTCGACCGTCTGCGGGATCCCGTTTCATGTAACCGTCGAGCCACCGGATGGGGGCCTCAAAAATCCCTCAGCGCTCCTTTGCGATGCGGTTCGATCGATCAGCAAAGATCGGCTCGTCGTCCATTGGGGGAATGTGTCGTCGAAGATTATGGCCGAGGTCGAGGATCGGCTGCGTGTGCTGTTGGGTTTATAAATCAATGGAGTCAAATGGGGGCGGCGAAACGGGGCGAAAGTGCCGGAGGACAATGTATTCCCGGCGACTTTTCGATGGCGACCGCCCCCGCGTTGGCCTGGTGTGCGGGTTCAGAGTTGCACTTTACGCTTTGTCACGCTGTCGTTGAGTCTCAGCGTGCGTCGTGACGCCAGGGCCAGCTAAGGGCAGTGATGGTCTCCGAGTTCCAGTTTGGCTTCATCGCGATTCTGCCGGACCGTGCGGATGGACGAAGACTCCCGCTTCGGTCGAGATCTGCTGCCAAGTGAAGTCGGTTGCCCGCGGTGGCGACGTCTTTCCGGGCGCATATCACCCGCTACCGGGAATTGCTAGACTCCTCTCCGGACACGGTCTTCCCTGTCTGCAATGTCCGTCCTACGTCATTTGAGCGATGACGTGCTGGTTCATACAGGCGACTGGATCTGGATCTTTAAGAAGCCCGCACAGCCCATTCCGCCGACTTTCGAAGTGAAATTCCGGAATCGGCACGTGGATCGCGATGACAACCCCCAAGAGCCAACTTGAAACTCAACTTATCGAGAAACCCAAAGTGAGAGGGCTCGATGCTTTCGCCGACGGATTTCTCGCAAGTTGCACGCGCGGCGAGACGATCATCCAGTCCATGGTCCTGGTCGCCAGCGAACAAAAGTTGTTGATGATGCGGCAGTTGTTCCCGTCGCCGAAGGGGGCAGCGTGAGCAAGAAGATTCTCATGATCGCTGGGCCGAATGGTGCTGGCAAAACGACATTCGCACGTTCCTTTCTCCCCGCCGAAGCGCAGTGTCTGCGATTCATCAACGCCGACCTGATCGCGGCGGGCTTGTCGCCATTCGCTCCGGATGTGGCGGCATTTCGGGCGGGCCGAATTATGTTGGAGGAAATCGCCACGTGCGTGTCGCGTGGCGAGAGTTTCGCCTTCGAGACCACGCTGTCGGGGTTGAGCTATTTGCGGCACATCCGCGAATGGCGCAAGCTGGGGTATCACGTCAGTCTGTTCTTCCTCTGTCTACCCGATGCCGAAACCGCCATCGCCCGCGTGGCCGAACGCGTGCGCCAAGGGGGGCACAACATCCCGGAACCGGTGATCCGCAGACGGTTCGCAGCGGGGCTGAAAAATCTCGAACGAGCCTACAAGTCTGCCGTGAATCGATGGGGCGTGTATGATAACTCCGGTCCGGTGCCGATCATCAAGGAGTGGAGCGAAGCTCAATGAGCACAGATGACATTTCCCATGCCAAAGACCCTGTCTTGCGGGGGGCGCTGGCGGCCCTGCGCCGCGCCGCCGAAATGGCCCGACAGACCGCGATCCAAACCAATACCGACCTGATATTGGTCCAGGATGGAAAGATCGTGCGAATCCCCGCCAGTGAACTTCGCTCACAGATGCAACCCCAACCTGCGCCCCCGGCCTGACCGACCTCGACCAGAAATAGCTCGGCAAAACGCACTGGGCCTAAAGGGACACCCAACCACCACGCCGTGAAACCGCTTGGACTCCCAATCTTGCCATCCCGCCTCCGGTTTGATCAGCGACCACAGCACTGTGGTGTCAACGGCGTTGATCATGGCGATGAACCAAGAACGGCTTCACGAGAATCGGCCGGACCGCCGCGCAGGTCGTCAATCAATTCGGCGGGAGAAACATCTGCCCAAGGATGGCCGGCCAGCGCTTCGCGCGAGGATGTCCGCCAGGCAGTCAACTCCTGGTTCCATACGGCCTGATTGACGACCCTGGGAATGCCGCCCGATTGGGACCAGCATCCCGTCTTGCAAACTTGCAAACAGATTTGTTTTGAGGCTGAGTGCGTTACTTCTCACCGGTCGTGATTGAATCCACCCACCAATCGAAATTCACCACCCCGCGCCCTGGAGTGTAGTTGGCGAACCGCTCAATGGCTTTGAGTACAGCGGATAGCTCTGCCGCGCTGGGCTTCACGATCTCAGACCATTGCTTCATGACCTCAGTGGTCGCCAACACACCCAGGCCAAGTTCCGTTGCGATCCTGCGTGCCTTCTTGTCGTCGGTCAGTACCGACCAGCCCCGGCACTTGGCGATTGCCAGACCCATCGACTCGCCGTCGTCGCCAATGCGTGCAGCGAGTTGGACATTGAGTTCCGTTTCCTCGTCGCTCTCGCAATCACACCGGGTCAGAATCCCCGCGTTCATTGAGGGGAGCAGGTCAATCGGCAAGACGATCAGCTTCTCCGGATCGTCAGGATCAGGCTGGCGGTATTGCTGCGACTCCTTTTCCACCGCAACTGGGAGGTACCATTCGTGACGCAGTGCCGTCAGGATCGGCACGAACTGGCCGCTGGCGTACAAATTCAGGGTTCCGCACGCATCAAGAATGACGGCCGGCATGTTTGGCTCCGATCGTTTCTTCAGGCGTGATCGGCCAGTAACGAGGTTTCAAAATCGGCCTGCATCGGATGCGTGCGGCCTTCCGCGTCCACTTCCACGCTCAACATCGACTCCTGAATCACCCGGCGGGCTTCCCAGATGTCACAACGCAGGTAGTTCGCCAGTTCTTTCTCGCTCAGTTCGCCTCGTTCGTAGGCATGGACGGCGAGGAACTTATACCGCTCCGGGTACGCAGGTTCTGGGCGAGGTTCCGAAAAGAGGCCGAGCCGCTTCTCCGCTTCGCGGATCGGTAGGCCTTTTTCCTTCAAGAGGTCCCACGTTCCCTGCTTGAGCAGGCCGAGAGATTCCAGCCGGAGCGCCATCGCTTCCATCGACACGGAGTAGAAATGCTTGAGCTTTACCATGTCGGCCACCTGGAAGTTCCCCGTGCTGTTGACGATCTCGTTGAACCGGAAACGGACCGATGACGCGGGCATGAGGAAGCTCATGGCGAACGATTCGGCGAATCGCTCGTTGGCTGGCTTCCGCCCGAAGACGGTCAGATAGTCGATACCGGCAGTGTAGCGATCCACGATCAAGTGGGCGTATTCATGAGAAATCGACGCCCGCTGCTTATCCGCAGGGTGAACGCTGTTAATGAGCATGCACCCGCCCAAACCGTCCAAAAAGATGTACATGCCCGCGAACATCCGGGGCAATCGAGTGAGGAAGATACGGACGCCGACGTCGGATTCCAGAAGCGTGCGGATGTTGGGGATAGGCTGGTCGCCAATGCCCAGTCGCTGGCGTTCTCGGTTCGCCACGTCCTCCGCCAGTTCGGTGACGTTGACGCGCGGGTTCAGCTCCACCGGCTGCGGGTAGTTCAACCGCATCGGTGACTTCATCCGCCTTTCAAGGTCGAGGTAGTTCTCAACGAACTCCTTGAAATCTCGAATTGCAACCTTGAGTTGCTCGGCCTCGGCTGGCTTCACCTTCTCCATTGCCACCCGGAAGTGCGGCTGGAAGTCAGTCAGTGGCTCCAGGGTGCGAACAAAATGGCTGACCGGAACGCCGTAAAGTGCAGCCAGCTTAACGATCTCGGCAGGTTTGGCCTCACGCTCCCCCTTTTCAATGGCGATGAACGTGGGGCGGCTCACGCCGATGGTTTTAGCAGCATCATCCTGCTTAATGGAACGGGCTTTCCTT
Source organism: Planctomicrobium piriforme (assembly GCA_945860955.1). Taxonomy (GTDB): domain Bacteria; phylum Planctomycetota; class Planctomycetia; order Planctomycetales; family Planctomycetaceae; genus UBA10511. The sequence continues at coordinate 358 of CAMATH010000064.1, read as the reverse complement.
GCCTCGGCCAGCCGCTGGCCGATGATCCGCGGCGACGCGGGGTCCGTCGTCATAAGGTAGCTCCTTCAACTTCTGCCAGCGATCTGGCCGGGGTAATCCAAGGGGAACTGCGGCGACGAGCATCTGCGATCAGCAACATCCACTCGACCTGTCCAATAAACTCCATCGACCGCGCATTGTCACGCCGGTTTATCTGTAGCTGGCATTACACTTCCTTCGTAACTGCTCAATAACCCCTCGGAAACTGGTATTTACTCAAAGTCGGTTTTTCGGGGAATGTATGGCGCATGAGCCAGTCAGACCCCCAGCCAATCCAACCGATCGTCATCGCGGGAATCGAGATCCCGGCGGCGGAGCA